>CAZFUK010000432.1:0-4869 GCA_964522005.1 uncultured Anaerolineales bacterium
GCCTTGACCGCGCGGCGGTCCTTGACTGTCCTCGCGGATGGCATGCCACCAGGCCCAGAGCATGAGGGCCAGCCAGGCGGGCAGCAGACCAGCGCGCAGGGCTTTATGGCCCTGGTGGACGGCCCAGAAGTTAGTGGCGACCAGAGCGGTGCTGACCAGGGCCGTGATGCGCGGGCGGGGCAGGGGCAAGCTCTGGACCAGGGTGTACTGGGCCAGCACGACGAAGGCGCCGCTCAGGGCGCCGGTCAGCCGCACGGCCCAGATGGACGAGCCGAACCAGCCCAGCAGGGCTGCCATAAGGTACATAAACAGCGGCTCGCGGCCATTGTTGCGCGGCAGGAAGACAGGCCGACTGCCGCCCAGGATGTCCAGGGCGTCGAGGGCGTTGAAGCCTTCGTCCGGGTGCATCCCATACGGCAGGTCGCCCAGGCGGTACAGGCGGAGGGCGAGGCCGAGGCCGACCACGCCCACGACGAGCAGCAGCGGCCACCCTCGTCGCGCCCATGCCATGACGCTTGTTTTACGTCCTACCCGTTGCGCACTACTAATCATGGAACGGCTGCAATGAGGTCCAGCGCCATAGAGAACAGCCCCACAAGCATAAGCACCGTACCCCCAAAGAGGAAGGTCCAGGAAAAAAACTCTAGAGTTGTACCTAACTTGACTAGGCCCATAGGTAACGACATAAGAATGAGTAATAGTCCGCCCAGCAGCAACACAACTTCAGGCCTCTTGATGTCACTGTCGAATATGTCTCCTGGTAGACACCAACGTAGGCAACGGGGAGGATACTCACATCCCACTGCCAGGCTACTAACCACTGCTTTTTCACCCTCCGTCCGCCACGCTACAACGACTGGCTGTATTTTATTCAGGTGTCGCGGTCCATATAAGAAAACGTCACGCCCCCCACACTCCCCATGATACCAGGCGTCGGCCAAGACCGCCAGGGCCGTCTCGCGGTCGTCGCCAATGCGCAGCACTCCTTTCGCCGTTTCTATGCATGAGGAACTGCTTGGCGGACACCAGGTGAACCCTCTCGGTTCCAGGGTGAACCAGTAGAAAGGGAAGGTTAGCAGGCATGCCACGGCAATCGCGGCTGGGACTAGGACAATACAGCCTATGGCACGGAGCGGGCTCGGATTCATACGGGCTTACCTTTGCAGGAGCCTCGGCAAAGAGGAGTTTCAGTGTGACTGTGTCATTAATCTCAACGCCGGTTTACCCTCTGTTGTTCACCCCCCTCTCAGTTCCCCAATTTTGCCACGATATTCGCGATGCGTCGCGCCCGCGTGGCCTCGGCCTTGGCCGCCTCCACCTGGCGCACATGCTCCTTGCGGAGGGTGTACGACAGGGCGTCGAACGCCTCGCGTACCCCGGCCGCCGCTAGCGCCGCCGCCAGGTCGTCCGGCACATCCACCGTGCGCGGCTCCAGGTCCAGTTCCAGCGTCACCTCAACCTGGTCCCCGGGCTGGACGCCTGCCGCTTTGCGATGCTCCTGCCTGAGGGGCAGCATGAACACGTCGCCGTAGGCAGCGACGGTGCTGCGGTAGGTGTAGCCGCCGATGGTGACCTTAACGGGTGGCTTCTTGCCCTTCCCTAGAGCCGCGAGGGCCTCCGCAGGGACCGGCAGCCCGGTCGCGTTCAACCCCTCGGCCTGCGTCACGGTGGTCGTAAATGTCGTATTCATTGTTCATCTCCTCGCGTTGACTCATCCACCCTGGGGCATGGGCGCGTCGAGAAACGGGATGACGACATGGGCCAGCTCAGGGGAGGAGAAGATAGTGTAGTGGGTGGTGGCGGGGAGGATAGCCAGCCGCGAGTTGGACATGCCCGACCCGTCCCAACTGCCGTCGCGTTGACCGCCCCCAAGCAGTTCAAAGAAGCGGGCGGCATGGGACGGCGGCAGGCCGTCGGCGTCGCCCACCACGAGCAAGACCGGCATCTTGAGCGCGGCGACTTCCTCTGACCAGTCATAGTCGCGGCGCAGCAGGTCGCCCATCTTGTCGAGCAGCCGGGGGAAGTTCTCCGGCTGGGGGGCGACGCTGACATAGGCGTCGTAGATGGGCGTCGCCTTCATAAACTCGGCCGCAGCCGCTCCCATTTGCTCCATCCCGGCGACCATCTCTGGGTACCAGCCTGACCGCTTGAAGGGGGTCGAGACCAGGACGAGCTTCTTGACCAGGTCGGGGTGCTGGATGGCCGTGCGGAGGGCTGTCGCGCCGCCCATCGAGTAGCCCATCAGGTTGACCTGGTCGAAGCCCAGGTACTTGACCAGGGCGGCGATATCGTCGGCCATCCACTCCAGGCGGATCGGGCGGTCAATATCGGCCGTCCGACCGTGTGCCTGGAGGTCCAGGGCGACGATCTGATGGTGCTGCGCCAGTTGGGGCAGAATGGGGGCTAACATACCGGTCGAGCCGAGGCCGCCGTGCAGGACGACCAGTGGTTCGCCAGCGCCATGAATCTCGTAGTACATCTTGAGGCCATTGACCGGCGCGTAGTCAGTGCGGGTCGGTGTTGCCATCTCGCGTCCTTTCATCGTGCGCTTCCTGTTCTTAACCTACTTCCTTGTACATTATATCGTCGTTTCGCGCAACAGAGAATCGACATGGGAACAGCCCAAATTGAAAAAACGTTGTCCAGGTGGAGAATCCTCCACCATGGAGAAAGACCTCTCCACCGGTCGCTCTGGCCCTCCATGATATACTGAAGGCGGTAGTACTTTGGCCTGATTCGCTTCCTATACAAGCGGCAACTGGCGAGGCGCCGCACTACCGCGACCTGAACCTGCTGTACTTCCCCTGTTTCAGCCTGCGAGCACGATGGTCGGCGTTGAAAACGGGTGATGGGGCGCACTGTAGTGGCACAAAGGTTGCTGCTTTTAGACAGAAAGCGGCGCGTTTCGTCATGCAGGAGCCCTCATGAACCATAGCTTCGGACTCCAGACCCTGCAAGGCGTGATTCTCGGTCTTGCCCTGGGTGTGGTCGTCGGCATCGGCGGCTACACGTTCACCTACGCGAAGGGCTATTCCTATCTCACGAACGACCCACAGGCGTGCGCCAACTGCCACGTCATGCGCGAGCAGTTCGACGGGTGGATCAAGTCCTCGCACCGCTCTGTGGCCGTCTGCAACGACTGCCATACCCCCCACGACCTCGTCGGCAAGTACACGACCAAGGGCCTCAACGGCTTCTGGCACTCGTTCTACTTCACCACGGGCCGCTTCCCCGAACCCATCCAGATTACCGAGCGCAATCGTCGGATTACCGAGGAAGCCTGCCGCTCCTGCCACCAGGACATTGTGCAGGCCATCGAGCCGACGCACGTGGAGTCGAAGGAGCTATCCTGTCTCCGCTGTCACCGCTCGGTCGGACACCTGCATTAACCTGAATCCTCAATCCATCCCACTTACAGCAAAGAAGCGAGGTACTCATGGCCGAGAACAAGGAAAGACGCGGAGCCGACCCGGCACGACGCCGCTCGTGGCTGCTCATCGGGGCCATAGCCCTGCTGGCGATGCTGGCGACGGGAGCCATTGTGGCGCTGCTGATGAACATCATGCAGCGGCAGCAGGAAGCCCAGAATCCCTTCTTCCGCGTCGTGGAACTGACCGATGATACCGTGGACCCGGCCGTGTGGGGCAAGAACTTCCCCATGCAGTACGACGGGTATCTACGCACGGTGGACCAGGTGCGCACGCGCTACGGCGGGAGCGAGGCGGTGCCACACACGCCGACGAACGTTGACCCCCGCTCGGTCGTCGCCCAGTCGAAGCTGGAAGAGGACCCGCGCCTCAAGACGATGTGGGCGGGCTACGCCTTCTCGCGCGACTTCCGCGAGGAGCGCGGCCATGCCTACATGCTCACCGACCAGACGTTTACCGAGCGGCAACAGGCGGCGGCGCAGCCTGGCGCCTGCCTCAACTGCCACGGCTCCGTCTACACGTCGTACAAGCAGCTTGGGGCGGGTGACATCTTCAAGGGCTTCGACGCGCTGAACAAGATGCCCTATGCCGAGGCGGCCAAGACCACGGCGCACCCGGTGTCGTGCATTGACTGCCACGACCCGGCGACGATGCAACTACGCATCACGCGCCCCGCGTTTATCACCGGGCTGCGCGTTCTCGCCAAGTCGAACGACGCCGTCCCGCAGTTGGAAAGCATCGAGCGTTGGCGGAGCCAGGGCAAACAGGGCGACTACGACCCGAACACCATGGCGACGCGGCAGGAGATGCGCGCCTTTGTCTGCGGCCAGTGCCACGTGGAGTACTACTTCAAGGGCGCCGAGAAGACCCTCACCTTCCCCTGGCAGAATGGCCTCAAAGTGGACCAGATCATGACCTACTATGACGAGGTCCAGCAGAAGGACTGGGTCCACGCCGACACGGGCGCGGGCGCCCTCAAGGCGCAGCATCCCGAGTTCGAGATGTGGAACCAGGGCATCCACGCCCGTTCGGGCGTGATGTGCGCCGACTGCCACATGCCCTACACCCGTACGGGCGGCCTCAAGATTAGCGACCACCACGTGCAGTCGCCGCTGCTCAACATCAACAAGGCCTGCCAGACCTGCCACCGCTGGTCCGAGACGGAACTCAAGGCGCGGGTGGAGACGATTCAGACGCGGAACTTCAGCCTGCGCAACGTGGCGATGGACAGCCTGATGGCGCTCATCACGGATCTTAAGAACGCCAAGGGCGCGGGCAAGTCGGATGCCGAACTGGCGGATGCGCGCAACTTCCAGCGCCGCGCCCAGTTCTACCTGGACTTTGTCGAGGCCGAGAACTCGACCGGCTTCCACGCCTCGCAGGAGGCGGCGCGCATCCTGGGCGAGTCCATCAACTACTCGCGCCAGGGCCAGGTCTCGCT
>CAZFUK010000433.1:0-4862 GCA_964522005.1 uncultured Anaerolineales bacterium
CCCCCAGGAGGCCTTCATGGCGGTCCTCAAGCTGGAGGAGTAGGATGGACGCACCAGTTGCGGCGGCATATCGCTATATCACCCACGACCCGGCGGTCTGGGGGGGGCGTCCGATTATTCGCGGCACGCGGACGCCCGTCAAGTCCATCGTGGGCTACTACAAGCTGGGCATGAGCGTCGAGGAGATTCTGGAAGGGCTGCCCCACCTGACGCCTGCCCAGGTTTACGAGGCGCTCAGCTACTACCACGACCACCTGGCTGAGATCGAGCAGGACATCGAAGCGAGCCGAGCCGAGCGGGTTATCGAGCGGTACGGCCTGGCGGTAGAAGCTGACGGCCGCCTGGTCGCCAACTCCCATGACGCCTGACTTACCCCTGTTCATCCGCCTCTATCTGGACGAAGACGTTCACAAACGCGCCGCAGTCGGTTTAAGGCTGCGGCAATTTGATGTGGTCAGCGCGCACGAAGTTGGAACGTGGGCGTTGAGCGACGAAGAGCAATTGACCTATGCCGTCGCTGAACAGCGAACCCTCTTCACCTTCAACACGCCCGACTACCTGAAGCTCCACTCGGGCTGGCAACAGGCCGGACACGAGCATTACGGGATGATCGTCTCGGACCAGTTGCCCATTGGGGAGACTGTGCGTCGTCTCCTCAACTTGCTCAACCGTGTTACATCAGATGAGATTTACAACCAGGTCTACTGGCTGCAAATGTACAAGTAGCGTAATTCCCGGTCCCCAAGTTTCGCATCAAGTCGTCGGCGCCCATCAAGGAGTGTCCATGAGCAGTCAAACTCAGGTAGCCGCGATGGCTACTCCAAGACGTAGAGGCCGCACGTGGCTGCGCCGGCTAGGCTGGGCCGCTGCTTTGGTCGTGGGATTGATGGTGGCGGGCGCCATTTACGAGTCGGTGTCAGAAGCGGCGGACATACGCGCTTATCCCCCACCCGGTCAAATGGTAGACGTAGGCGGCTATCGCCTGCACCTCAACTGCACGGGCGCGGGCAGCCCCACCGTCGTGATTGACGCGGGGTGGGGCGACTGGTCTCTCGGGTGGAGCGGGGTGCAGAAGGAAGTAGCCAAGACCACGCAAGTCTGTACCTATGACCGGGCCGGAGTGGGGTATAGCGAGCCGGGTCCCTTGCCACGCAACGCTGAGCAATACGCCAAAGAACTGCACACCTTGCTCCAGCACGCCGGTCTGCCGGGTCCGTATGTGCTGGCCGGACACTCGATGGGTGGCTTACCCGTGCGGGTGTTTGCTCATGAGTATCCAGCGCAAGTGAGTGGGGTGGTGCTGATCGACTCGATGAGCCCGGGCCAGCTAAAGCAACCTGCTGCGGAAGTAAAGCCTCAGACTCCGTCCCAGACTGGGGGAGGCTCCCTTCCCACCCTGTTGGCGCGGACTGGGTTCATGCGTTTGGTTACTGGGCGAACAAAAGAGCTACCGCCGGAGGCACAGGCTCCTTATGCCGCTTTCTCGGTGACTCCGCGGGCTGTCCAGGCCTGGGCGGACGAAGGCGCGGGCATGCCGGAGAGTTTTGTTCAGGCGGATGCCGTCAAGACCTTCGGCGCTGTGCCACTGATTGTTCTGACTGCTAGCTTGAATCATCAGACAGGCTGGCAGACGATGCAGACCGAACTCCTCCAGTTGTCCTCCAATAGTCAACAGATGATGGCCGACCACAGCGGCCACAATATCCAATTTGAGCAGCCCGAGGCTGCCGTCGAGGCGCTCACGAAGATGGTCCGGCAACTTCGGTAAGCGTTCAAACCGTTCAGCCGGCAACCGAACGTGCCGTAGAGCCATAACCATGCTATAATACGCCCATCCTGGTCAATAGGTGTGGGCGAGGCATGAGTTATCACCGTCTTGTTGTTAAATTAGGCACGAATGTCCTGACGGCGGGCGGGCCGAAGCTGAGCCGGCCGCGCATGGTGGACCTGGTGCGGCAACTGGCGCGGCTGCACGGCGCGGGGCTGGATGTCGTCGTCGTGTCGTCGGGCGCGGTGCTGGCCGGGCGCGAACGCCTCAACCTCTACGAGCGGGTCAAGGGCATCCCCCTCAAGCAGATGCTGGCGGCGGTGGGGCAAGGGCGGCTGATGCAGCTCTACCACCAACTGTTCGACCTCTACGACATCCCGGTGGCCCAGGCGCTGCTGACGCGGGCCGACCTGGCCGACAGGACGCGCTACCTCAACGCCCGCAACACGCTGTTGGCCCTGCTCGAACGGCGGGTCATTCCCATTGTCAACGAAAACGATGTCGTCGGCGTCGAGGAAATCCGCATCGGCGACAACGACAACCTGTCGGCGCTGGTGTCCAACCTGATTGACGCCGACCTGCTGGTGATGCTGACCGACGCGGCCGGCCTGTTCACCGCCGACCCGCGCCGAGTCCCTGACGCCGTCCTGATCCCCGAAGTGCTCCACATTGATGACCGCGTGCGGGCGATGGCGGGCGGCGTGGGCACAGGGCGCGGCACGGGCGGAATGCTGACCAAAATCCAGGCGGCGGACCTGGCGACGCAGACCGGGACGACGACGATTATCGCGGCCGGGGCTGAGCCGGACGTGCTGACGCGGCTGGCGGCGGGCGAGGCGCTGGGGACGCGCTTCGCGGCGCAGAAGCCGGGCGTCGAGAGCCGCAAGCGGTGGATGATGGCCGAGCCGGCGCGGGGCGTGGTCGTCGTGGACGACGGCGCGGTGACGGCGTTGCGCGAGCGGGGCACGAGCCTGCTGCCGGCTGGGGTGGTCCAGGTGCAGGGCGACTTCAACCGCGGCGCGCTGTTGCGCGTGTGCGACCGCCAGGGGCACGACATCGGCCGCGGGCTGGCGAACTATACGTCGAGTGACCTGCGGACCATTATGGGCCTCCAGTCGGGCGACATCGAGGCCCGGCTGGGCTACGACTATGGCGGCGCGGCCATCCACCGCAACAACCTGGTACTGCTGAGCTAGGCCCGCCATGCTGTGGTGGATACTTGGCGGCCTGCTGCTGCTCGCCGCCCTGCTCTACTGGCAGTTCATCCTGACCGAAGGCGTCTACCTGGGGCGGCGGGTCGTGGTCTGGCTGTATGACCTGGGCGCGAAGACTTACGATGGGGTCAAGAGCTACGACGCCGATGACGAGGCGTACTACCTGGGCGAGCCGTTGGCCGAACGGCTGGCGGGCCGCCCCCAGGCGCGCGTCCTCGACGTCGCGACGGGAACGGGACGGCTGCCCCTGGCCCTCTTCCAACAGCCGCAGTTCCAGGGCGTCGTCGTCGGGCTGGACGCCTCCAAGGGGATGCTTGAGCAGGCGTCGGCCAAGCTGGCCGACTACTGGGAGCGCGTCGCCCTGATCCACCACGACGCCACGCGGCTGCCCTTCCCCGATGACTACTTCGACGCCGTCACCTGCCTCGAAGCCCTGGAATTCCTCCCCGACCCCGCCGCCTCCCTCGCCGAAATCGTCCGCGTCCTCAAACCAGGCGCGCCCCTGCTCATCACCAACCGCGTCGGCGTGGACCGCCTGTTCTTCCCCCGGCGTACCACCAGCACCGCCGCCTTTAGCCGCCGCCTGACCGACCTGGGCCTGACCGACGTTCAACGCCTGCCGTGGATGACGTACTATGACCTGGTGTGGGCGGTGAAGAGGGGGCAGTAGCCGTCCTCTGTCTTTCGTGATTGACCATACAATCCCGCCGCTGTCCTACGTTATCCCTTATGCAGAGCTGAGGGGGCATACGGTAAAGGAGAGAGTTATGCCACGTCTACGATGGCGGCTGGGCGGGCTCGTCCTCGCCCTCCTTGGATGTCTGGTGGGCATGGGGGTGGTCGGCGCGACGGCGCGCGCGGGCGAGGAAGCGGCGGTAACCGTGCGGCCCGTCTCCGCCGCCAAGGGGAACGTATTTCGGGTGTACGTGACGGGCCTGCCGCCCACCACCGATGTCCAGACGCGGGTCCGACGCCCCAACGGCACGACGACCCCGCCGCAGGTCTATCGCAGTGACGCCTCGGGGCGGGTGGCCTTCGCCTATCTGAGCCAGGCCGACGACGCCACGGGCCTCTACACGGCGGAAGTGGAGAGTGGCCCGACCCTGATGACGGCCAACTTCAGCGTGACCCCCCCCGTCCGCCCGAGCCTCGCCGTCTTCCCCAATGTGGGCAGCAACGCCACAACCTTTCGCTTCATCGGGGCTGGCCTCACGGCGGGCCAGAGCGTGGACCTGACGCTGGAGCGGCCCGACGGCCTCGCCCAGACACTATCGGGGACGGTGACGGCGGCAGGTGGACTGGCGGTGGCGCTGCCGGCGGGCGGGTTGCCCCTCGGTCCCTATACCCTCACGGCCCGCGCGAACGGTCAGACGGTGGGGCGGGTGCAGTTCCGCGTCGCGCCGCTGCCCGCCGGCTGCCGCGACCTGCTGGCGAACCCCTCTTTTGAGGAGAAGCCCGACTTCCTGGGCTGGGACACGGCGGGCGAGCCGCTGGTCACCGACCTGGACGCCGTGGGTGGGCACACGATGGCCTTCCTGGGCGGCGAGGACAATCTCCACGATGTGGTGGCCCAGGGAGTGACGATCCCCGCCGACACGCAGTTCGCGGAGTTGAGCTACTGGCGGGCGCGGGTGGCGCAGGACAACCCTGGCGCGGACCAGATGCAGGTGCTGCTGACCGACGCGGCCGGGCGAACCCTCACCACGGTCGAGACGGTTGGTCCGGCGAGCCTGGCGGGCTTCTGGGAGCGGCGCGTGGCGCCGGTGGCCTATCCGGGCCAGACGGTGCGCCTGACCTACGACGCGACGACCGACGCCCGTAACAGCACCGCCTGGGGCGTGGATGAGACGGCGCTGGTTGTCTGCCGCCAGACCCCGGTC
>CAZFUK010000434.1:0-4861 GCA_964522005.1 uncultured Anaerolineales bacterium
AGCGCGCCGACACCCCGGAAGGGTCCGAGGCAGCGCGCCAGGTCGCTGTTGACCGGCGGCAGCCCAAACTCGGCCGGCTCAATCCGCCGAATGTCCTCGCGGACCGTGTGGGGCACATTGAACGGCGGCATGACGTACAGGTTCGCGGTGTCCCGTCCCAGGACCGAACCCCTCAGATAGGCTTGCAGCGCCTGCGACTGTATCGAATTCACCGCGTCGCACTCCTTGGGCACAGGCGTGCGCAGGGTGATGGCCTTGAAGGCGGTATCACCGGCCCCGGTGGGGACGGTCAGCACCGCGCTGACGTTATACTCGTGGCCGTCCACATAGGCGCGCTTGAGATACCACGGCGTCGGGCCGGCCGCGTTGAGACCGCCCGCCCCGTTGTACATGGCCGCGCTGGCTCCGCCGAGGGCGCGGCCGATCCAGACCGAAACACTCTCGGTACTCGGGTTGCCAGGGATGGGCGCCCCGACACCATCGACATAGACAAACCACGCCCCATCAGCCGCCCCCAGGTTGTTCTGGCCGGGCGAGAGGATACGCCGCGCGTTGCGGTTGAGAATCGCCATCTGGTGCAGGTTCAGGCTAATATCCTGGACCTGGTCGGGGTAGTAGAGGTAGGTACACGGGTCGGCCGTCGAGTGCAAACCGCCGCCGGTGTACCAGATGCGCAGGTCCACGCGGTTACTGATGTAGTCCACGTTCACCAGTTGTACCAGGTAGTCCATAAACTGGGCCGACTGGCGGAGCGGGTCGTTGCGGTACAGGGCCACGCCGTCCAGCATAAATACGGCAAACTCGTCTCCGTTGAGCTGCGTCCCGTCGGGGTCGAAGCCATCACCGGCCGACCCGTTGCCGTTGAAGTCGGCCTGGATACCTGTACGAGCCGCCAGACTGGCCTCGCTCTCAATGCGCACGGGGTCGGGAACGCCGTCAGCATTGGCGTCGAAGCCCGTCAGCCCGTAGCCAAAGTTGGACGGGTCGGTGACCGGCGGGGCGTAGTTGGCCGGCGCGTTGGCGGGCGGGAAGGGCAACTCCGTCCGGCCCGTCGCCATCGGCAGGAAGAAGCGGCCACCGGGGCGCGTCCAGGTGGGCTGGTCGTTGGGGTCCAGGAACATGTAGGTGTATTCCTCGACCAGCGCCGGGAAGCGGAGGGCGTCAGTCGGCACGATCACACCGCTGGTGTTCACCGCGCCTCTGTAGGCGACGTCCACATAGCCTGGCTCGTACCACCAGCGCGGGAAGACCTTTTCGCCCGCGTCGGCGCCTGAACCCGCGCCCTGGACAATGCTAATCTGCCCATAGACATCGCCAAGCGCCTCGCTCCCGCGACGGAACTCGTTGAGATAGGCCGGGTTGAGGGTCAGCGCGTCCTTGACCGGCGCCTGGGGCGACTGCGGGTCGAAGATGCTGGTCACCTCGGTGTAGGGCAAGACCTCGACAAAGGGCAGGGCCGTGCCGGGGGTCGTGAGCGAGGGGGCAACCCGTCGGTTATCATCACCCGCGCTCTCATAGCCCCGACCATAGACGCGCAGCCCGGCGTCGTTCTTGTAAATCTTATAGCCCTCGCGGTTCGCGCCGGTGTCCGGGTCGAACCAGAACTTGGCATAGCCGCCGGTCGTGTCGAGAGGCGTGGGCTGACCCTGGACCCAGCGCCGGTACTCGCCCTGGGGCGCGAACCAGTTGGTCACGACCAGGTACAACTCCGGATCCGGCGCGGTCGCGGCCGGTGGGTTGTTGGGCAGGATAAACTCGGTGTACTGGTCGGGTCGCGTGTTGAACTGCTGCCGATACCAGAACTCGCTCTCCGGCCCGCCGGGCGGCTGGACCTGGCCGTAGCGTTCGGTCAGTTCGCCCAGGAACTGCGGGTTGCGGCTCTCGGCGACGAAGGCGAAGCGGCTGGCGTTGGGGTCGTTGTACGTTGGCCCCTGGTAAGCCTGGTAGGGGAGCGGCTGGTTGGCCTGGAGGACAGGCGCGACCGGGCCGCACACGTTCCCCCAGAACGGCGGCGGGCTGGCTGTGAAGCCTTCGAGGTCGCGGACGTCGGCCACGATATAGTGCTCGTAGTTGAAGGGCGGCAGCATGCCCAGCCCCTCGCCGGGCTGATAGGCGTCCTGAATCAGCGAGAACTGGAAGTTCTGAACATCGTTGAACTTGGGCGTGGCCGAGCGCAGGGTGATGAAGCCGAACGTCGCCCCGTCGCCAGCTCCCTGAGTGTAGACCGCGACCGTATTGTACTCGTGGCCGTCTACATAGAAGCGCTTGGTGTACCACGGGTTTGGGCCGGTATTGGGAACGTTGGGGGTGCTCTCCATCCGTGCGTGGGTCGCGCCCAGACCCCGGCCCAGAATCAAGCGTACGCTCCCATCCACCGGATCCACCGCATCCACATAGGCGAACCACGCGCCCTGCGCCGCCCCCACATTCCCGCCGCCGGCGGGGACGATTTGCAGCGGCGCCTGGTTGTTCGCCACCACCGCCTGACCGACGCCCAACAGCGCGGTTCCGAGGTCTTTCGGTCCGACGCTGCCGGTCCAGTAGACCCGCAGCCGCACCTGGCCCACGCCGGGGGCAGCCTGGAAGCTCTCGGCCACCACCACATGGTCCAGGAATTGGGCGGCCCGCCCCTGGCCGATGGCCGACGGCTGCACCGACAGGACGACCAACTCGTCGCCCGACAGCGGCACACCATCGGTATCCAGCCCATCCACGGCGCCACTGTTGTTCAGGTCGAGCGAGAGACCGGTTCTGGCGCGCAGGGTGCGCTCCGAGTCGACGTGGACGATGTCGGGCACGCCGTCGAAGTCGGCGTCGAGACTCGTCAGGCCGTAGCCCACCGAGTGGACACCGCCGTCGTTTGTGCCGATGATGCCATCCGCGCCGAACAGGTCGGCGGGACGCATACCGACGGGGAAAACAAAGGCCGAGGCGCCCGGCGCGACCTGGATGGGCATCGGCTCGGAGGAGGCGGGGCCGGGCGCGATGAAGCGATACGTCCACTCCTGCATGATGGCGTCGTAGCGGATGTCACCCGAGGACGAGACGCCGTTGGCGTCCTGGTCCTTGTCCAGGTGGTTGCACTCGTACCAGGCGCGGGTGTAGACCTTCTCGGCCGCGTCGAGGTTGCTGGCCTTGATGCGATTGTACAGCCCGAGCCGCGACAGCTCGTCCAGGGTAAAGGCCTCGGACAGAATCGCCGGGTTCCACGTCAGGCTATCGCGTGGGGCCTGAGGATGCTGCGGGTCGAAGGGCGCTTCGGGGTCAGTATACGGCAGGTCCTCCACCGCGCTGACCGCCTGCGTGAGTTTGCGCAGGCCCGGCGATTGAAGCTCACCCTCCGAGGGGCGGGCGGCCGTAGGTCCAAAGACATCCGCCAGGGGAACGCCGCGCGAGGTGCGCGGGATGACCCCCGCTGAAGGGTCGCCGGCCCGGTCCAGCGAACAGTAGAGCCGCAGCGAGAGGGTTGTTCCCGTCGGCAGCGGCGTGGCCGTTGGCCCTGGCGTTCGGGTGACCGTGGGCGAGGCGGACGGCGTGGGCGTGAGCGTAGACAGCGTCACGGTGGTCCCAGACGTATACTGGTTATTCGATGGGTTGGGGTCGGAGGTCTGCGAAACCACAGAGGTAGTGTTGTAAATGGTCAGTCCGGCCGGCGCGTTCTGGTTCACGCGCACGGTCACGACAAAGGTGGCCGTCTCGCCGGGCGGCAGGAGAGGAAGCGTACAGGTGATGGCGCCCGTGCCATTGACGGGAGGCGTCAGACAGGCCCAGCCTGGCGCCGGCGACAACGCCTGGAAGGTTGTGCTGGCGGGAATCGTGTCGGTCAGGGAGACGTTCACGGCCGCCTGGGGGCCATAGTTGACCACCTCGATGGTGTAGGCGTAATTGGCGCCTGGCACGACCGGGTCGGGATTGTCGAGCTTGTGGACGTACAGATCCGCCAGCGCGCTGGCGGTAGCGGTGCGGGTGGCAGTCGGGGTGGCCGTCACGGTGCTGGTCGCGGTCGGCGTCTGCGTCGCGGTAGCGGTACTCGTTCTCGTGGCGGTCGCCGTGGACGTTGCCGTCGGGGTCGCGGTAGCAGTATTCGTTCCCGTGGCGGTCGCTGTCGCTGTCGCTGTGGCCGTCGCGGTCGAGGTCCGTGTCGTGGTGCTGGTGGCCGTCGTCGTGGCAGTCGCGGTGGCCGTAGACGTGTTGACCGGCGTGAGCGTCACGGTCGCAGTCGAAGTCCGCGTGACAGTCGCGGTCGGCGTTGAGGTCGGTGTGCTGGTCGCCGTGCTGGTGGACGTAGCAGTACTGGTGGACGTAGCGGTGCTGGTGGACGTGACGGTACTGGTGGATGTGATGGTGACGGTTGGGGTCGCCGTTGGCGTCGTCGTCACGGTACTAGTGTTCGGCGGTGTGGTCGTACCGGTGGCCGTGTTCGTGGGAGTAAGCGTCACGGTGCTGGTCGCCGTGGCCGTGCTCGTTTCAGTCGGCGTGGCCGTAGCTGTCGCCGTACTCGTCGAAGTATGAGTCGGCGTCGCCGTGGCCGTCGCGGTCGAGGTCCGTGTCGCGGTGGCCGTACTGGTGGCGGTGTTCGTAGGCGTCGGCGTGACCGTGCTGGTTTCGGTCGGCGTGGCGGTACTGGTCGCGGTGTCGGTGGGAGTAGGCGTCACGGTACTGGTCGCCGTTGGCGTACTGGTCCTCGTGGCCGTAGACGTGGCCGTCGCCGTGGCCGTGCTCGTCGCCGTCGCCGTCGAAGTGCTGGTCGGCGTCGCCGTCGCGGTGCTGGTCCGCGTCGCCGTGCTGGTGGCGGTCGCCGTCGAGGTGCTGGTCGGCGTCCGCGTCGTCGTCGAGGTGGCGGTGGTCGTCGCGGTCGGGG
>CAZFUK010000435.1:0-4849 GCA_964522005.1 uncultured Anaerolineales bacterium
CTTTCGACGGCCTTGAACTTGGGGTCGGCCTGGGGCGACAGTGGCTCAGCCTTGGGGGGTGGGGGGGCGCACTCGGCCAGGCGCTGCACACGCAGGCCATTGGTGGCGTGGCCGTTGGGCCGGGGGGCGTCGGGGCGCGGTGTGTCGTCTACGTCTGGACCGTCCCCTGCCTCACCACCGTTCGCCTGGGATTCGGGCTTCGCCTGACTCCGCTGCAGGAGGCGCAGGGCGGCCTGGTTGCCGCGCGTGCGCTGGAGTTGGAGGAGCATCTGCGTCTGAGCGGCGCTGTAGCCCCGGCCGGCCGGCCGGGCGTCGCGCTGGAGCAGGGCCGCGCCGTTGTCGGGGGGCGTGGGGTCGCCCGCGCCGCCCGCCAGGCTCAGCGACTCGCCGGCCAGGTCCGTCCCCGCCTGCTCTTCGGCGCGGGGCTTGTGTTCCTGGTCTGGTGTGCGCTTCGTCTCCGGCGCTTTCGCCGCCTTGTCGCTCATCCAGTCTCCACACAAGTGATCAGTGATCGGTGGTTAGTGGTCGGTGGTCAGAAGTGGACCACCAACTGGCAGCCCTGGGGGGCTTGCTGGGCCAGGTCGGGTAGGGCGCCCGCCAGCAGTAGGCCCTGCTCTGGCGCGGGTGGGGTCGCGTCCCCCACCTGTACCCCCTCACCGCCCGGCGCTTCGGGCAGCAGCCGCGCCTGGACCGTCGTGGTCTTCAGGTGCTCTACCAGCCACTCCGCCGCGTCACCCGCCCAGGGGTGCTGCGAGTCGGGGAGGGTCTGGCGTAGCGCCCCTTCCAGGTCGGCCACCGCCTTGTCCTTGTTCGTCAGCAGCGCGCGCAGGGCTTCGGGCGCGAAGCGCACCCCCTTGCCGCGCAACTGCGCCAGCACCATTTGAAGCTCCTGGCTCGGTGCGGCCGCCTGGAGGAGGATGTGCAGCCCCAGGCCGCCCTCGACATTGGGCTGGCTCAGCAGGTGGACGACAAAGGCGTTGCCGTGGCGTTGCCCCAGCCGCGCCACCACATCGGCCCGCTGCGCCTCGGACAGGGCGTCGAGCATCTGCCGCGTCTCGGCCAGCGACCGTCCCGCCGACGCCAGGTGATCGGCCACCCGCTCGGCCTCAGTCTGGTCCTGACTGTCCAGCCGCCGCGCCGGGTCCTCGTCATACTCGGCCGGGCGTCGGCGTCGGCGTCGGCGCGTGGCGCTCAGGGCTTGAGCCATCCCTTCCTCCGCTTAGCCGCCGCCGCCTTCCTCTTCCTCCGGCTTGGCCGCTTCCGCCCCACCCCCGCCGCCCTCGGCTGGCTTCTGCTCCTCTTCCTCACCCTCGCGCTGGACAGCCTCGCGCTGGACGGCCTGACGTTGGACGGAGCCACCGCCAAAGCCCGTCTGCTGGCCTACGTGGGTCAGCTCGTGGGCCAGCAGGCCCTGCCCCTCGCGGCTGTTCGGGTCGTACTTGCCCTCGGCGAAGAACACATCCTTGCCGACGGTGAACGCCTGGGCGTTGAGTTCGCGGTTCATGGCCTGCGACTCGCCATCGGTGTGGACGCGCACGCCGCTCATGTCCGCGCCGAAGAAGCCTTCCATCTGGCCGCGCGCGCCTTCGGGCAGGGCCTCGCCGCCGCCCTTGCGCTGGACGACTTCGTCCACCATCTCGGACTGGGGCTTGCCCACCAGCCGGCCCGGCGCGCCCTTGGCCTCCGCCACGACGCGCTGGACATAGGCGTTGCCGCGATCCTGCTGCAAGCGGCTGATGGCCCGCTGGCGGGTCGCGCCGTCGGCGTTGGACAGGGCCGACGCCACGCCGCCCGGCGTGGGGCCGGCGTTCTTGAGGAACTGGTCGCGCACCGCGTCGGCCTCCGCCTCCCCCGGCACCTCCTGGAAGTCGGGCGTGCGCCGCTGGATGCTGGCCTCTTGTTGGCGAACCGGTTGACGCTCAAACTCGTCGGACATGGGTACCTCCTTGGCTGCGGCCCCGCTGAAGGGCACTTACTTCTGCGTGTCAGTCTTTGGTTTGGCGGTTAGCTCGAAATGGTGCAGGTCCACGGCATTGGAGAAGGTAGCGCCCCACAGGAAGCCCTGTTTGTGCAGCGCCTTGACAAGCTCCCAGTCGAGGGTGAAGAAGCCCGCGTGCCACTTCACCAGGTCTTTGTGCCCCGCCAAGACGACCGCCAACGGGTCTGGCGGCTTGGCCGGCTTGCTCGATGCCTTGCCGGCGTCCGTCCCCTTGGCCGCCTGCTCCTTCTTGACCTGCTCTACCTTCTCGGCGACTTTCTTGACGAACTCGGCGTTGAGATCATGGATGTCGTTCCACAGCGCCTCAGCCTCTTTCTCGGTCCCCCACCGCTTGCGGTCTACCTTCTTACCGGTGAGGGTCTCAATGAATGACCAATCCTTCACCGAGATGATCGGATTCTTGTTGCTTTCGATATCCACCGCGTTCCCCAGCGCATGCTCGCTAATCGTCCCCAGCCGATAGCGGTACTTGGCATCTTTCATCGGGCGCGGGTTGAAGCCGCCCGCCGAGAACTTCTTGCCGTACGCCTGGCGAACACTATCCAGGGCGTCTTTGACCTCCGAACTCATGCCCTGGAGGATGAGTTTGGGGACATCCTTGACCCCCTTGGTGTGGTACCCTTTGCGAACCCAACGATAGAATACCGTCTGCGCGTCGCCCTTCAGCTCAATAAACTTGCGCAGGCTTATCTTGACCGTCTTCTTGCCGCTCTTGCGCTCGATGGCGGTGTCTAGCTCAGCATCGGACTCGGCGGCGAACGTTTTATAGGCGTCGTCCGACCCGAAAAACTGGCGGCGATGTTTCACATAGGCGGCCGCGTCCGCGTCCTGGACTTTGCCCTTGAGCAACTCGAACTCTTTCTTGTCCTCGTCGCTGACCTCGTCCGGCTTGGCTTTCGCCGCCTCGGCCTTTGCCTCGGGCGCGGGGGCCTTTGTTTTGGGTGTGTCGCGCTGCAGGAGCAGGCCGGAAGGGCTGACGCCGCGCGTCTCGGCGAGGACACGCTGGACGTAGGCGTTGCCCTGTTCCTGCTGGAGGCGGTTGACCACCCCGGCCCGCATCGCGCCGTCGCCCCGGTTGAGCGCGGCTGCCACCGCTGTCGGCTCGCGGCCGACGCGACCCAGGAAAGCCTCCCGTGTCTGGGCGGCTTCGTCTTCGCCCTCGACCTCGTGAAACTGAGGCGCGGCGGGCTGACGGGCGGACCGGCCGGCGCGCTGAAGCTGACGTGACATTCGACGTGGCATAAGTATTCCTCTACAGACCATTATGACACGAAGAGTTTCCTGGCTGCCTGACGACTGATGCTTGAATCACCTGTGAACGAGATTCACAGACTATTAGTCTGCTCCCCACGCGCCTTGCGGTTCTCGCGGATAGACGCCATGAGAACGACTTCGGCCATCGCCACAGGCCGCATCCCCGACGGCTTCTCCATCGGCGCCGCAACGTAGTTCGCGTAGTCCAGCCAGACGCGCTTATCCTCGCGGCAGTCGTAGCGGCGGCAGACATGCGGGCGTTGCGCCCAGATGGTGCAGGCGCGCGTCGTCGGGTCGGCGTGGACGCAGTAGCCGTCGTCGCCCTGGCGAATCCAGTAGGGGTTGCCATAGTCCCAGCGCGCCACGCCCTCATCCAGGTCCTGCTTGGTCAGGTAGAAGGCGAAGGTGCAGCAGCGCGCCTGGCACAGGTGAATGCGATTGTGGCAGTCAATCTCGATGTTCTCGGCCGGCGCGTACTTGTCGCCCAGGTCGGAGAGGCGCACGCGCGGCGTCGGCTGCTCGGCGATCTCCTCGCGGACGCGGTCCAGGGTGGTCTCGACCTCGGCCTCGGCCAGCACGCCCTTCTGCACCAGCAACTCCGTCAGGGCCAGCACATGCGCCGCCGTCTCCCGCGCCTGGTCCTGGTTGATGGTCATCATGATGTTGGCGAACTGCAAACCGCGCGTGACGTGGCCGTTCTCACCCCCGTTGCCGTTGCCGCTGCCAACCATGAACCCTCCGTATTTCGTAATGCGTATTCCGTATTTCGTCGTCGTGGTCTCCGCTTCCGAAATACGAAATACGCATTACGCATCACGCATTACGCCTCACGCATCACGCACCCCGCATCGCCTCACACCCTCGCATGGGCGTAGTACTGCTCAAAGTCGCTCTCGACGACGAGCTTGCCCATCTTCTGGTACTCGTGCCCCGCCGCCTGAATCAGGTGGCGCATGGCGATGGGGCTGTGGTCCTCGGCGGCCAGGAAGGCGGCGGTCAGGATGATGTTGCGGATATTGCCGCCCGTCACCCGCAGCTTGCGCGCCAGGAAGGGCAGGTCAATGTCGTCCAGGCGCGGCGCTTCGCTAGGGAAGGTGCGCTGCCAGATTGCCAGCCGCTCCGCCTCCTCGGGGAAGGGGAACTCGACGCTGAAGTGCAGGCGGCGCACAAACGCCTCGTCCATGTTTTTCTTGAGGTTGGTCGCCAGGATGACCAGGCCGTTGTACTCCTCGGTACGCTGTAAGAGGTAGGCGGTCTCGATGTTGGCGTAGCGGTCGTGGGCGTCCTTGACCTCGGAGCGTTTGCCGAACAGCGCGTCGGCCTCGTCAAAGAATAGGATGGCGTCGCTGCCCTGCGCCTCGCTAAAGATGCGCTCCAGGTTCTTCTCGGTCTCGCCGATGTACTTGTTGACCACGGCCGATAGGTCCACTTTGTAGACATCCAGGCCCAGGGTGTTGCCGATGATCTCGGCGGCCATGGTCTTGCCCGTGCCAGACGGCCCGGCGAATAGAGAGACCACGCCCTTGCCCATAGCGAGCTTGCGGTCGAAGCCCCACTCGTCGTCGAGCCAGCGATTGAAGGCACGCAGATTCGCGT
>CAZFUK010000436.1:0-4845 GCA_964522005.1 uncultured Anaerolineales bacterium
CCGCTTCGCCCGCGACCAGGGCGACCTCCCCGACCTGCCCACGCAGACCGCCACCGTGCCGCCTCGCTCCACGCCCGACGCTCCACCCTCCAGGCCCGCCTCCATCCCCCACAACCTGCCCACGCCGCCAACGTCGCTCATTGGCCGCGAGGCGGAGACGCGACAGGTCGCGTCTCTACTGCAGCGGCAGGACGTGCGGTTAGTCACCCTGACGGGTCCCGGCGGCACGGGCAAGACGAGGCTCGCCCTCGAAGTCGTCCACTCGATTGCCGATTTACGATTGACGATTGACGATGGGCAGCCACAGGAGGACAATGCCTCTAATCATCAATCATCAATCATCAATCATCAATTCCCCGACGGTGTCTTCTTCGTCAACCTGGCGCCCCTCAACGACCCTGGCCTGGTCGTCTCGACCATCGCCCAGACCCTCGAGGTGCGCGAGAGCGGAGGCCGTTCGATCCAGGAAAACTTAAAGGACCATCTACGCGAGAGGGAGACCCTGCTGCTGCTAGACAACTTCGAGCAGGTGGTGGAAGCGGCGCCGATGGTGGCGGACCTGCTGGCCCACGCATCCGCGCTCAAGGTGCTGGTCACCAGCCGCGTCCCGTTGCACGTCCGTGGCGAGAAGGAGTTCCAAGTCCCTCCGCTCCCCCTGCCCGCCTACCGCGCCCTGCCGCCGCTGGACCAACTCACCCAGTACGCCGCCGTGGCCCTGTTCATCCAGCGGGCGCAGGATGTGAAGCCAGGCTTCCACGTGACCAACATCAACGCCCCCGCCGTGGCGGAGATCTGCCATCGGCTGGACGGGTTGCCGCTGGCGATTGAGTTAGCGGCGGCGCGGATCAAGGTACTGACGCCGCAGGCGCTGCTCCAACGGCTGGAACGACGGCTGCCGACGCTGACAGGGGGTGCGCGCGACCTGCCCGCGCGCCAGCAGACGCTGCGCAACACCATCGCCTGGAGCTACGACCTGCTGGACCCCGACGAGCAGCGGCTGTTTCGTCGGTTGGCTGTGTTCGTTGGGGGCCGAACGCTGGAGGCGATAGAAGCGGTCTGCAATGCTGACGGTACGCTGGGCCTAGCGTCCTTAGATGGCCTTGAGACCATTCACGAGTTCGCTCACGAAAAGCTAGCTGAGAGTGGGGAGGCAGAAGCGATCGCGCAGCGCCATGTCGAGTACTTTCTGGCGCTCGCTGAAGCAGCGGAGCCGCAACTGCGCGGGCCAGATCAAGTGGCCTGGTTGGCGCGGCTGGAGGCGGAGCACGGCAACTTTCGCACCGCCCTGCGATGGGTGATAGAGAGGGCCGAGGGGGAGATTGCCTTACGGCTAGCGGGAGCGCTGGGCTGGTTCTGGCTAACGCGCGGCTATCTCAACGAGGGGTCTACCTGGCTGAATGAGATACTGAAACGGACGGTGGGTATCGCGGCCCGCCCCGCGCGCGGTCGGGCGCTAGCCAGCGCCGGCGGGTTAGCCCGCCACCAGGGCGACTATGAAGGCGCCCTGGCCTACTATCACGAGGGCCTGACGTTGTTTCGTGAGCTACAAGATAAGGTAGGGGAAGGCCAGGTCCTATTATCCCTCGCTGGACTGGCCCATAATCGAGGCGACTGTCTGACTGCCATGACATTGGCCCAAGAGGCGTTGACGGTCTTTAGTACACTGGGCGATCGAGGGGGCATCGCCCAGAGCCTGTACCACCTAGCCTTGCTCTTCTATGACCAGGATGACTACTCAGAGGCGAGTAAATTGAGCGAAGAGAGTCTGGCTTGGTTCCGAACGGTAGGGGATAAGCATGGCATGGCCTGGACACAGATCCAACTTGCCCTCCTCTGGCTTAAGAGAGATGACTTCAAAGGCGCAACTCGCCTGTTGGAGGAGAGTCTGGCCCTATTCTGCGAACTGCAAGACCTGGGCAGCATCGCGGCGGCGCTGAACATCCTGGGGGTGACAGCGTGGTTGCAGGAAGACTACAGGGCTGCCCTGGCTCACTGTACGGAGAGCCTAACGCTCAATCGCGAGGCAGGTCATCGGGAGGGCGTGGCGTGGTCTCTGCGAAACCTGGGCTATATTGAACAATCCCAGGACCATTATGCAGAGGCATCCAACCTCTTTCATGATGCTCTACGCCTAGGGCAACAGGTGGGGAATAAGCTCATCGTGGCTGAAGCGATGGTCGGCTTGATAGGCGTCGCTCGATTGAACGGACGGCTGGAGGCGGCTGCACACTGGTTAGGGGTAGTGAAGGCCTTTCTCGACAGTACCCATGCTTCTCTGGCGCTAGCCGATCGCATAGAATACGAGCGGAATATAAGGGCTTTACGGACACAACTTGGCGAGGACCGGTTTGCTATGCTATTCATCGAGGGCCAGGCGATGACGCTGGAGCAGGCGGTCGAGTACGCGCTGGCAGACAACGAGACCTGACAGGTTTTTAGAAACCTGTCAGGTCTGCCCGCTGTCCTGAATTGACAGGCTTCCCTCAGACCAAGAGCCAATCATGTTAATCCTGTAAATCATGTCCTCATTACTCTTTATCCCGAACTCGCAGCCGCGCCTCAATCTCGGCTGGGTCCACCAGCTCGCCCGCGAACTTGAAGGCCAGGCTGGCGGCCTCGGCGTCGGTGGCCCAGCCGCGTTCGACCATCTGACGGAGGGCGCTGACAATGAGCGCCGCCGACCGCGCCAGCGTCAGGTTGTCGTCGCGGTTGAGGTCGGTCGTAGTCCACCGTAGCCCCAGGTCTGCCGCGCCCTGGACCGCCGGCCCTGGCAGCCGGCCCATCGCCTGGGCGCGCAGGGCGGCCACGGCGAGCAGGTCGCCCAGCAGCCACAGGAATGCTTTTTGCCGCTGGAGGTAGTGGCGGTAGGTCGGCTCGTTGGCCTCCCGGGCGGTGGCCTGGGTCGCGCTCTCGGCGTCGGCCAGGAAGTGGGGCGGGGCCGCCGCGCCCGCCGCGATCATCTGACGCAGCGCCTTGCCGTCGGCCTCGGCGGCGTCGGCCTGGATGTGGGGCTGAACGGCGCTCCACTTCTCGCTCTCGCCGTGGACGATAATCGAGCCGTCGCGCGGCGGGACGCTGTACTTCTGACGCGTGTGGGCAATGGCCTGGTCGGGAACGGTCACATCCCACAGGAAGACCGACTTGAGCTTGTTGACACGGACGCGGCCTTCGAGCCAGTCGCGGTAGCGGCGCAGCCAGACCAGGATGGGTCCCAGGTCGCCCTCGCCGCGCGTCGCCCCAATGGGCTTGTTAACGGTGTAGTGGAGCATGACCGGCTCGTCGGGGCGCAGGTCGGGGTGGTCCAGCCCTTTCCAGTAGCGGCCTTCGAGGTCGCCGGGCCGGACTTGCCAGTAGCCCAACTCGCGCTCGTAGTCGTCGGGGTCGGTGTCCACGGCGCGGACCTGGGCGGCGGGAATCAGCCGCAGGTAGCTGAGGCCGCTAGCCGGGTTGGGGAACAGGACCGGGAACAGTTCACCCGCCCGCGTCAGTTCGTCGCACAGCGAGGCCAGGCGCAGGTCAAGGCGGTTGAGGCGGTGCGACCAGAAAGCGCGCACAAACTCGGCCAGGTCGGGCGAGGCCGTCGCCACCACGCCGACTCCGTCGCCGACAACGTAGTCCGTCGTCAACTGGACGATGCGCCGCGCCAGGGGGTTGACGCGCCAGGCGTCGAGGGCGTCGCGCAGGTCGTCCACGCGGTCGGTCCAGGCGCGGTCGGCCGGCGCGGCCGAGGCCCCGACCTGGGTCCACCAGCGGTCATCCACCACCTTGACCGCCTGCTGCACCCGCGTCTCAATCACGTCGCCAAACAGCCGCTCGGCCAGCCGCCCCCGCCACCCATCCACTGCGGTCATACGCCCTCCTGGGGGAAGATTGATGATTAAAGACTGAAGACTGAAGATTACGCATCACGCATCACGTATCACGCATCACGCACCATCCACCCCCCACCAAGGACTTTTCCCATGCCCCACCCCCTCGTCTCCCCCGACAGCCAACGCTGGGCCGAACGCGCCCTCAAACATGTGCGCGTCCTGGCCGTGGACATCGGCCCGCGCCCCTCGACCTACGCGGGCGAACGCCGGGCCGCCGAGTACGCCCTGGCCGTCCTGACCCGCGCCGGTCTGGTTACGCCCCACCTGGAGGGCTTCACCAGCGGCCGCTCGACCTACCGCCCGTACACCTGGGCGTTCGTCGCGGGCTTGCTGGGACATGCGCTGGCCGGCCTCGGACCTCTCCCCAACCCTCTCCTAGAAGGAGAGGGGACTAGTCATACCCTCACTTCTCAGGTGAGGGTCAGGGAGGGGGTGGCCGCCGTGCTCAACGCCCTGGGCGCGTGGGCCTTCTTCCGTGAGGCGACGCTGCGCGACCCCTGGGGCCGCCGCCTCTCGCTGCGCGGTCCGTCGCACAACGTCGTCGGCCTGGTCAAGCCACGGGGCGAGGTCCGCCGGCGCGTCGTCCTGTTCGGCCACCTGGACACCCACCGCACCCCTGTCTTCTACAGTTCGGCCCGCTGGCTGTAGGTCTTCGGCCAGAGCCTGACCGGCGCCCTCGTCAGCCTCGCCGGCGGCGCCCTGCTCTACGGCCTGCTGGCGCTGAGGGGAGGCGGAGGCGCGGGCGAGGAGACCTCGCCCCTACGCGGCGCCCCTCCCTTCGCAGGGGAGGGGACGGGGGAGGGGTCAAGCCTACGCCTGCTGCGCGGCCTCCGCCTCCCCTTCATCGCCTTCCAGACCTGGGCGCTGGGCATGCTCCTCCACGCCGACCGCACGCCCTACACGCCGGGCGCCAACGACAACGCCTCGGGCGCGGCCACCGTCCTGGCCCTGGGCGAGCGGCTGGCCCAGTCGC
>CAZFUK010000437.1:0-4841 GCA_964522005.1 uncultured Anaerolineales bacterium
CGTCCCCTGTCCCCCATGCAGCAAGTTTCGTGCAGGCGTCTTGCTTCGCTTGCCGCTCCGTGCTAGAATCTGCGTATGATTGATGATTGATGATTACTGACGTTGGCTGCTGACCACTGACCACCGACCACCGACCACCGACCACTGATCACTGACCGGAGCGCGCCTGTGTATAACCGCAACTCAAACCTCGGCCCCAGCTGGCAACCCGCCCTTGATGTGAGCGAGACGGCGGAAGCCTATCTCATCCACCTCGAAGTGCCAGGCGTCAGCGGGGGCGACATTGACGTAGACCTGGCGAACAACATCCTGACCATTGTGGGCGAGAAGCGGCGGCCCTACGAGGCCAACAGCACGCGCATGTACCGCATTGAGCGCGGCTATGGCCCCTTTGAGCGCAAGGTGCAACTGCCGGAGGACATTGACCCGGACGCGGTCGAGGCGACGCTCGAGAAGGGCGTGCTGACCCTGCGCATCGCCAAGCGGCGCGAGGGCACGGCGCTGCGGATTCCGGTCAAGAAGCGCGGCGAGGCCGAGGAATGACGGTCCAGGTGACGGTCTTTGGCGACCCGGGGCGCGAGGTGTGCCTGATTAGCGGCTGCGGCTCGCGCGTGTCATCGGTCGAGGCATGGCCCGAGACGTCGGCCGCCCTCAAAGACCTGTTTGGCGAGCACCTGGCGCTGCGCTACTACGACCTGGGCGACCCGGCGCTGCGTTCGCGCTTCGCAGGGGTGGTCGAGGGCGCGCAGGCGCGCGGGTGGCGCTTCCCGCTGGTCGCCGTCAACGGCACGATTGTGACCGGCGCGGATGAGGGCGCGCCCTACCCGCTGTCCGTCGAGCGCCTGGTGCAGTTGATTCACGCCGCCCTGTAAAATACGTTGCCAGAGGGGGATGTAAACAGGCACAACCCGTGTTATAATGAGACACTGGGAGTTTTAACAACTCGCAGGCTAGGTTCCCTCCCGCCCATCTCAATGAGTGGTATGCTCTAGGAGGTCTACCATGCCCCGCCCCCGTGCTGTGCGCTGGCTCCCCTCGCTCGTCGTGGTGTTACTGGTGGCGTTAGCTGCGAGTCTGTTACCTGTCTACGGCGCCCCGTCGGCCCCTGATGCGCCCGATAGCGCCACTGCCCCAGACCAACTCCCCAGCAGCGCCCGCGCCTCTAGCCCGATCGCCCTCACCACTGATAACCGCCTCCTCGTCGTCTGCAATCCCGACAGTGATAGTGTCAGCGTCTTCCTGGTCCAGGCCGACACCAACCGCAAAGTAGCCGAGATTCGCGTCGGCCGCGAGCCGCGCTCCGTCGCCATCCATCCGACCAATCAACTGGCCCTTGTCACCAACCAGGCCAGTGGCACCGTCTCGGTCGTTGACTTGCGGCAACTCCGCCGTCTTCAGGACATCCAGGTCGGGGCGGAGCCGTATGGCATCGTCATCACGCCCGACGGTCGGGAAGCCTGGGTCACCCTGGCCGGGGTAAACGGCAGTTTCCGCATCCTCTCCTTTAGCGCGCTGAAGCAGGGGGAGGAGCCGTGGCTGTCGGCGGGAGAAATCCTGAGTGTCGAGGCGCCGTCGGCCAAGACCGAGGTGCAGCCGGAGCTACGCAGCCTGCGCGGCATAGCGGTGGTCACGCGCAACGGGCAGGACTTCCTGTATATGACCCAGTTCCTGTCCGACTTGAACCAGGGCGGCCAGCAGATGGCCGACCAGGGGAAGAGCGGGCGGGTCTTTGTGGTCTCGCGCCAGACGCGGAGCCAGGTGGCCGCCATTAACCTGGCTCCGCACGAGACAGGCTTCGACGCCGACCGCACCAACTTCGGCGGCTCCGCGACCACCCCCACCTTTGGCTTTCCCAATCAGTTGCAGGCCATCGCCGTCAAGGGGACACGGGCCTACCTGCCGAACACGTCGGCCTCGCCAGAAGCGCCCGTCAAGTTCGACGTGGACACCCAGGCCTTTCTTGGCGTCATTGATACCAACAGCAACCAGGAACTCGGGGCCTTCAACATCAACCTGAACCTGGCCGTCAAACAGCAGACGGCGCCCCCGAAGCTCTTCCTGGCCGTGCCGTGGGCCGTCGCCTTCGAGAATGGGAGCAACGAGGGCTATGTCGTCTCCTCCGCCAGTAATGTCCTCGCCAAGATCGTGTTGGCGGGCGACGGGCGTCCTAGCGTCGTGTCCGACAACGTGACGGGTGGGACGCGGGTACGTGAAATCGGGGTCGGCAAGAATCCGCAGGGCCTCGTCATCGCGTCTAACGACCGGCGGGCATATGTCATGAACTATGTCTCGCGGGACGTGTCGGTCATTGACCTGACGCGCAACCCTGAGACGGTCATCGCCACGCTCCAGTCGGCGGCTCTGCCACGCGCCGGGACCCTGGAGGACCGCGTCCACGTGGGCAAGGAACTGTTTAATACGTCTGTGGGCGTGTTCGACCAGGTAGACCCCGCCACCAACCAGCCCGTTCGGGGCCGCATGGCGAACAACGGCTGGCAGGCATGCGTGAGCTGTCACCCGGCCGGCCTCACCGACGGTGTGATCTGGCAGTTCCCGGCCGGGCCGCGCAAGTCCATCCCCCTGAATACCTCGTTCAACCCGAACAACCCCAACGAAGCGCGGCTCCTCAACTACTCAGCCATCTTCGATGAGGTCAACGACTTTGAGCTGAACATTCGCAACGTGTCGGGGGGTCAGGGCGTGATTATCACCGATACCCTCACGTCGGTGGCCCCGCATCCCGTTGTCCGCGCGTTCGACCCGGCCAACTTTGGCCGCCGCCAGTTGACGGTGCGCGGCGTTAACGCGCTGGACGCGGTGACGGAGTACACCAAACGCGGCATTCGCTCGCCCATCACCGGGGAAAACGCGGCGGACCCCCTTGTCCAGCAGGGGCGGCAGTTGTTCATCCAGGCCAACTGTCAGGCGTGTCACGGGGGTAGCTTCTGGACCAACAGCATCCGCGACTTTAACCCGCCCCCGCCGGCCAACCGCCTGGCGACGGGCCAGGCGCCCGAGCCGCCCTTGCAGTTCGTCCTCAGCGTGCTGCGCCGGGTGGGCACGTTCAACGCGGCCAACCCCGTGGAGCACACGGCGGCCAACCAGGCGCAGCGCCCCCTCGGCGCCCAGGGGTTTAACGTCCCCTCGCTGATTGGCGTCGGCGCCCTCGGCCCGTACAACCACAACGGTGAGTGCGAGAGCCTGGACTGCGTCCTTACCAACGTGACGCACCGCAGCGCCGGCGTCGGCGGCGTCGATGTCCTCACCAACGCCAACGATCGCGCCGCGCTCGCTCGCTTCCTGCGCTCGATTGATCTTAACACGCGGCCCATCCCCCTGTCGCGGCTTCAGACGGCCAAGGCGGAGGGCGCGGCGCAGAGCGACCTGGGCTATGTCCTGTCCGCCGAGCCGAGGAGCCTGAGCGTGGCGCGCACGCAGTCGGGCCAGGCGACCATCGTGGTGGACGGCAATGTCCCGCTGCGCCTGGCCGTTGATTTGACCACGCTGCCGGCCGGGGTGACGGCGACCCTGGACAGGACCAGCGGCTCTGGCTCCTTCACCGCCACGCTGACCGTCAGCGCGAGCCTCAGCGCTCAGAACGGACAGCACTACATCCGCGTGTGCGGGGACGCGGACGGCGATGTCGTGGACCAGTGTGTCGAGTTACCGGTCAACATCTTCGGCTATCTGTTAAACGCCACCACAAACCGCGCCTACGTGCGGCCGGGCGACACGACCACCTTCCGGGTGCAGGCCGAGTCGCTAGGAGGCAACGTGCCCGATGTGACCCTCAACGTGTCAGGCGCCCCGGCTGGCACGACCCTCAGCTATGCGGTCCCCGGCAGCGATGAGGAGTTCACCGACCCGCCGACGGGCACGCCCTTTCAGGACTTCCCCTTCGTCACGGTCATTAAGGTCACCACTACAGGGGCGACACCCACGGGCACGTACACGCTGACCGTGCGGGCCAACGGCGAAGGCTTGCAGCGCGAGGCGCAGCTGACCCTCCAGGTCGGAGGAGGCTTCAGCCAACTCTACCTGCCCCACGTTCAGCGCAACCCGGTCGAGGAGTAGCGCCGCCCCACCTTCTTGCGCCTTCGGTAGGCCGCGCCTATACTTGAAGTAGCGCCTATAACACATCGAGGCGCCCGTGATGCAGCCCATCACGGGCGCTCTTCTGAAGCACACCCATGGCGACGTTCCGGTTCTGCCCGAAATGTGGCGCGCTGGCGAGCGCGGAGGCCACGACCTGCGGACGCTGCGGGGCGAAGTTGCCCCAGCCCGCCCGCGCCGCGCCCGAAGAGGTCCCCAGCGCCAACCGGGTCATCCTCACCTGGACCCTGTACCTGGTGGCGGTCATCGGCGGCGTGCTGCTGCTCGGCGTGGTCTGCGTGTATGGCGTTACCCTGCTGTTCCGCTAAAGGTGTTCAATCCCTATTCTAAAATCCTAATCCGCTAAGGAGTCAATGATGGACTTCGATCTCACCGACGAGCAACGCCTGATTCGCGATACGGTGCGCGAGTTTGCCCAGAACGAAGTGGCCCCCCGCGCCCACGAGGTAGACGAGACCGCGCGCTTCCCCGAAGAGAACTTCAAGACGATGGCCGACCTGGGCCTGATGGGCCTGCCCTACCCCGAGAAGTACGGCGGCGCGGGCGGCGATACCGTCAGCTACGCCCTGGCCGTCGAGGAAATCTCCCGCGCCTGCGGTTCGACCGGCCTGACCTACGCCGCCCACGTCTCCCTCGGTTGCGCCCCGTTTTACCTGTTCGGCACCGAGGCCCAGAAGCAGAAGTACCTGACCCACCTGGCGAGCGGCAAGGGCTTTGGCGCGTTCGGC
>CAZFUK010000438.1:0-4837 GCA_964522005.1 uncultured Anaerolineales bacterium
GGGGCTGGAAGGCGTCACCGTCCTCTACCCGGCCCCCGCCAAGAGCGACTAAACCAGCAGACCTGACAGGTTTTAGAAACCTGTCAGGTCTCCAGGCGCTCGTACCACTGCGGTGTCAGGAAGGGCGCCAGGGCGCAGGCGACGGCGCTGGCGTACACCTGCTCCCGGTTGAGCAGGCCAGCGGTCAGGATACCGACGGCGCCCGGCCCGCGCTTGGTGGCCTGCCTCTGCACCAGCCGGTCCATCGCCTCGCCCAACTCCAGCCCCTCGCGCACCCAGGCGACGACCGTAGGGGGCAGCAGAACGCCGCCCGACGTGCCCAGCCCGACCCGGCCCGCGCGGTCCACGGCGACGGTCCAGTTCATGGTCGTGACGCCCCAGGCCGTCTCCTCCAGTCCGCCCTCCAGCCCAAAGCCCAGGTCGGCGTCCAGGGCGGCGCGGGCAGACTGGGCGCGCTGGAATGCCCCTTGCTGCATCTCGACGTGGCCCCATGGCTGCGCCGACACGCCCGACGGTGTCTCCACGCCCTGGACCGTGGCCTCGGGCCACACCCGGCGCACGACGTCCGCCACGGCGGCGATCTTGACGGGGTTAGTTGAACCGACGGCGATGAGCATGGAGCCTCCAAATGTGAAGCGTGAAGCGTGAAGCGTGGAGCGGGGAGCGGAAAGCGTGATGCGTAATTCTACTACATGCGTGTCCGTTCGTGTCCATTCGTGGAGTCTAGTGTGCGGAGGGTAGCGCGTGGGGCAGACGGTGGGGGAGGCGCTGCGAGCGGCGCGGCGGCGGTTTGACGCGGCGGGCGTGGAGACGGCAGGGCTGGACGCCCAGGTGCTGCTCGGCCACGTGCTCGGTGTCGAGCGCGCCTGGCTCATCGCTCACCCGGAAGCCGTCTTGACACCGGACCAGGCGGCCGCCTTTGAGCGGCTCGTCCAGGGGCGGGAGGCCCGCCAGCCGGTCGCCTACCTGACCGGCCGGCGCGAGTTCTACGGCCTCGACTTCGGGGTGGACGAGCGCGTCCTGGTCCCTCGACCTGAAACCGAACTGCTGGTGGAACGGGCTATAGCCCTCGTCAACGCGTGGCGCGCCCGCTACGGTCAGTGGCCGCGCGTCGTGGATGTCGGCACGGGGTCGGGCGCGATTGGGGTGAGCCTCGCCGTCGCCCTGCCCGCCCTGCCCTGGGTAGACCTGGTGGACGCTTCGCCCGCCGCGCTTCAAGTGGCGCGGGCCAACGCCGAGCGGCACGGGGTGGCGGAGCGGCTGCGCTTCTGGGCCGGCGACCTGCTCGCGCCGCTGCCTACGCCGGTGGACCTCGCCCTGGCGAACCTGCCCTACATTGAGGCCGACGTCATCGCCACCCTGGCCCCCGAAGTCCAGCGCGAGCCGCGCCTGGCCCTCGACGGCGGGCCGGACGGCCTCGACCCCTTCCGCCGTCTGTTCGTCCAGGTTCCCGCGCATGTCGCGCCCGGCGGCGCCCTCTTGCTGGAGATTGGGGCCGGGCAGGGGGCGGCCGTGGCGCGGTTGGCCCAGGTCTTGCATCCCCAGTCCGTCATGGTCCATCCGGACCTGGCGGGGCTGGATCGGCTGGTGGAGGTACACCTGAGTGAGTGACATTCGGTTAATTGCCCTGGACCTGGACGGCACCTTGCTGGACGAGGAGTTGCGCATCAGCCCCCGCGTGCGCCGCGCCCTCCAGGCGGCCCAGGCCCAGGGCGTCCAGGTGACGCTGGCGACCGGTCGTTCGACCGTCACGGCCCGCCCCTTCGCGGAGGCGCTGGGCATCCAGGCGCCCATCATCGGCTACCAGGGCGGCCAGATCGCGGAGCCAGGGAGCGGCGCGACCCTGCTGGAACACAGCATGGCGAAGGACATGGCCCACGCGGCGGTAGCGCGGGCCGAGGCCGAGGACCTGGACCTGAGCCTCTACAGCCGCGACGTGGTCTACTTTCGGCAGCTACGCTTTCCCCAGCCCTTCTATGAGCGCTGGTTTGGCCTGCCCATTCGCCACGCGCCCGACCTGCACACGGTGGTCGAAGCCACGCCGCCCATGAAGTTCATCATCATCGCCGAGCCGCCCGAAGCCGACATCATCGAGGCGCGCTGGAAAGCGGGTTTTGACGGGCAGTTGCACGTGGTGCGCTCGCACCGCCTGTTTGTCGAGGGCAACCCGCCCGGCGTGTCCAAGGGCACGGCGCTGGCCTGGCTGGCCGAGCGGCTGGGGCTGCCCCAGGCCAGTGTCATGGCAATTGGCGACAACGACAACGACATCACTATGGTCGAGTGGGCGGGCGTGGGTGTGGCGATGGGCAACGGCTCACCCGCGCTCAAAGCGGTGGCCGACTGGATCGCGCCGCCGCTGAGCGAGGATGGCGTGGCGGCGGCCCTGGAACGATTTGTCCTGCGGCAACGAGTGGAGTAAACTGAGGGTATGGCAGCCCGTATCCTGTCCTCGGCTCAACCGGGCGCGGTCGAGGAGGCGGTGAACCTCCTGGCGGCCGACCAGCTTGTCGTCTTCCCCACCGACACGGTCTACGGCGTCGGGGCGCACGGCCTGCGCGAGGCGGCGGTGGTCAAGCTCTTCGAGGCCAAGGTGCGCCCGCCCCACAAAGCCATTCCGCTGCTACTTTCAGAGGCGGCGGACGTAGAGCAAGTGGGCGAGCGGCTGACCCCGCTGGCCTGGTCCCTCATGGCGCGCTACTGGCCCGGCGCGCTGACCCTGGTGGTCTGGGCGCGGCCGGGCCTGCCGCCGTCCCTCACGGCGGGCGAGCTAACGGTGGCGGTGCGGGTCCCCGACAGCCCGGTCACGCGTGACCTGATTCGGCGGCTCGGCGTCCCCCTGGCCGCGACGAGCGCCAACGTGTCGGGTCAGCCGCCGGCGCGCACGGCCCAGGCGGCGGCGGAGGCGCTGGCCGAGCAGGTCGCGCTGATTCTGGACGGCGGCCCGGCGCCCATTGGCGAGGCGTCCACGGTGTTGGACGTGACGGTTGACCCGCCGCGAGTGCTGCGGCGCGGCCACCTGGTAGACGACCCCTTTCTGGCGGGGCTACTGGGTGACCACTGACGGCTCGTGAGGCTCCTGGCTGTTTTTGACATGATTTACATGATTTACAGGATTAACCTCTCCGAGCGAGACCCTCTTCGTTCATCATGTTAACCCTGTCAATCCTGTCCAATGTTCTTTGGAGGTGGCTATGAATCGGGAGCGGTTGGCGAATGGGGAGGCGAGCCGTCGGCGGCTGGGCGCGCTCGTGCCCGGCCTGATTCTGATTCTGTTGGGCCTGTGGTTCCTGCTGGACAACTTCGGCCTGGTGCAGATCAACATGGGCCAGCTCTGGCCCGTCTTCCCGCTGCTGTTCGGTCTGGCGATGCTCCTGACCGGCGTCGTGCGCGGCCGGCGCGGTCGGCTGGACGAGGGCGCGATTATGGTCGGCGTCTGGGGCACGCTCATCGGTCTGTTCTTTTTCCTGTTTACCTTCGGCGCGGTCGGCTGGGACCAGATGGGGCTGCTGTGGCCCACGTTCCCGCTCATCGGCGGCCTCGGCTTCCTGGCGGCTTTCCTGTCGAGCGGGCTGCGCGACTGGGGCCTGCTCATCGTCGGGGCCATCGCCACACTGGTCGGCGTCCTGGGCTACATCTTCACCTACGGCGTGCTGAGTCCGGCCTTCGCCCAGTTCGTCCTGCCCTACCTGGCCCCGGCGCTGCTCATCCTGGCCGGCATCGGCATCGTCGTCAGCGCGCTCAGCCGACGCCAGGTCTAGGCCGGCCCGCGTCCTCAGCCCATGCTGGTCGGGATTGACGCCAGCCGCGCCACCCCCCCGCCGCGCACCGGCACCGAAAATTACTCGGTGGGCCTGCTTCAGGCCCTGCTCCGGCGCGGCCGGCATCAGTATCGCCTGTACTACCGTGACCGCCTCGCGCCAGAGCTAGCGGGCTTACCGGCCGACCACCGCCGCTTAGCGGCGCGGCGGCTGTGGACGCACACGCGCCTAGCCTGGGAACTGCTGCGCCGCCCGCCCGACGCCCTGCTCGTCCCCGCCCACGTCCTCCCGATGACCCACCCGCCCCGCAGCGTGGTCACGGTCCACGACGTGGGCTTTCGCTTTTTCCCCCAGGCCCACCCCCTCTCCGCGCGGCTCTACCTGGAGCTGAGCACGCGCTGGGCGGCGCGTCGCGCGGCCCACCTGCTGGCCGACTCGGCAGCCACGCGCCAGGACATTGTCCGCCACTACGGCGTCGCGCCTGAGCGGGTCAGCGTCGTCTACCCGGCCGTGGACGCCCGCTTCACCCCCACGGCGGAGCCGGGCGAGCGCGAGCGGCTGGCCTCGGCCTACGGCCTGGCGGGTCCGTATGCGCTCTACGTCGGGACGCTCCAGCCGCGCAAGAACGTCGGCACGCTGGTCGAGGCGATGGCCCACAGCGACCCCGGACTGACCCTTGCCGTGGTGGGCAGCGCCGGTTGGGGGGGCGAGGCCAAGCGGCTCACGGCCCGCGTCACGGCATTAGGGCTGGCCGACCGGGTCTGCTTCCTGGGCCACGCGCCGGGGGCCGACCTGCCCGCCCTCATGCGGCAGGCCCTCGCGCTGGCCTTGCCCAGCCTGCACGAGGGCTTTGGCATGCCCCTGGCCGAGGCGATGGCCTGCGGCACGCCCACGTTGGCCGCCGACTCGTCGTGCCTGCCCGAAGTCGTGGGCGACGCCGGCTTGCTCCTGCCTCCGCGTGACCCGACCGCCTGGGCCGAGGCGCTGCGCCGGCTCATGGACGACGCTGGCCTGCGCCGCGAGTTGGGCGAACGCGGCCGCCGGCGCGCCCGCCTGTTCACCTGGGACCGCGCGGCGGC
>CAZFUK010000439.1:0-4834 GCA_964522005.1 uncultured Anaerolineales bacterium
GTCCTTGACAGTTTACACTCTCTTTAGCTGTCAGACAAGAAGCTTAGGAGTACATTTGACTAGGAGATGGGTAAGGTTGCACGTGGCAAGCGGGGCTGGTATACTGCGGGTAGGAGGCTCCTATGTCACGCAGCCAGACGTTTTTCGGCGAGGGCGGCGTCGCCGGCTTCACCCATCGCGCCTTTACCAAAGCGATGGGCTACGACGACCAGGACATGCGCCGCCCGACCATCGGCATCTGCAACACCGTCAGCGACCTCAACCCGTGTAACCTGGTCCTGCGCGACCTGGCCGACGCCGTCAAACGCGGCGTCTGGCAGGCGGGCGGCCTGCCCCTCGAATTCTCCACCATCTCGCTGGGCGAGATCTACCTCAACCCCACCTCGATGCTGCTACGCAACCTGGCCGCCATGGACACCGAGGAAATGATACGCGGCCAGCCCCTCGACGGGGTGGTGCTGCTGGTCAACTGCGACAAGACGACGCCCGCCGCCCTCATGGGCGCGGCGAGCGCCGACCTGCCGTGCATCCTCGTCTCCGGCGGCCCCATGCTCGACGGTCACTGGAACGGCCAGCGCCTCGGCGCGTGTACCGACTGCCGCCGCCTGACCGCCGAGTTCCGCGCGGGCCAGTTGGACGAGGCGACCTACCGCGACATCGAAGACGGCATCGTGCGCAGCCACGGCCACTGCATGGTCATGGGCACGGCCTCGACCATGAACAGCCTGGCCGAGGCGTTGGGTATCGCCCTGCCGGGCAACGGCGCCATCCCCGCCGCCGACAGCCGCCGCCTGCGCCTGGCCGAAGCCGCCGGCCGGCGGGTCGTCGCCCTAGCCCAGGAGGGCGTCCGTCCCTCGCAGATTATGACCCAGGCCGCGTTCGAGAACGCCATTACGCTGCTGTGCGCCATCGGCGGCAGCACCAACGCCGTCGTCCACCTGGCGGCCATCGCGGGCCGGCTCGGCCTCGACTTGCCGCTCGCCCTGTTCGACCGCCTCAGCCGCCGCACGCCCCTCATCGTCAACGCCCGGCCGGCGGGCCAGTACCAGATGGAGGACGTCTTCTACGCGGGCGGCATGCCCGCCGTCCTGCGCGAGTTGCTGCCGCTCCTCCACGGCGACGCGCTGACCGTGACGGGCCGCACACTGGCCGAGAATGTGCAGGCGGCGCGAGTCGTCAACCCCGACGTGATTCGTCCCCTCGACAACCCCCTCCAGTCGGAGGGTGGGCTGGCCGTCCTGAGCGGCAACCTCGCCCCTGACGGCGCGGTGATCAAGCACGCCGCCGCCTCGCCCGGCCTGCTCCAGCACGTCGGCCCGGCCCTGGTCTTCCGCGACCTGGCCGACCTGCGCGCCCGCCTGGACGACCCCGACCTGCCCGTGACGCCCGACCACGTCCTGGTGCTCCAGAACGTCGGCCCCGTGGGCGGGCCGGGCATGCCCGAAGTGGGCAACTTCCCCATTCCCGCGAAGCTGCTGCGCCAGGGCGTGCGCGACATGGTGCGGCTGTCGGACGCGCGCATGAGCGGCACGGCGTTCGGCACCATCGTGCTGCACGTCGCGCCGGAGAGCGCGGTGGGTGGGCCGCTGGCGCTGGTCCAGGACGGCGACCGGGTCGAACTCGACGTGGCGGGCCGCCGCCTGACGCTGCACGTGTCCGACGAGGAGTTAGCCCGCCGCCGGGCGCGGTGGTCGCCGCCCCCGCCCGTCTACACGCGCGGCTATGGCCGGCTGTTCCTCGACCACGTCACCCAGGCCCCCCAGGGCTGCGACTTCGACTTCCTGGTCGGCATGGACCCTGTCACCGCCACCGAGCAGCCCAAGTTCTAATAGGGAGTCGTTGGTAGACCGTGAATCACAAAGGACACCAAGACACTAAGGCACGAAGGAATTAATTGTTCCCTTTGTGCCTTCGTGTCTTCGTGTCCTTTGTGATTTCCTCAGAACCCAATGCCTACCACCGACGATAGATGCGCACGGCAGGTTCGAAGGGGGTGTTGGGTTCGAGGGGCCACATGGGGCGGGCGCACTGGGTATGGCCGAGGGTGGGCAGGTTGGCGCTCGTCGCGCCCGGCGCGTCCACATTGACCAGCGCGTTGGCCCACTCCGCGAACATCTGCGGCTCGCAGTGGGGCGACTTGACCACCACCGCGTCGAAGCGGCGCGGCTCCTGGCCGTGCGCCCAGAACAGCGCGCGGTCGAATAGATTCACCGGCCGGCTCGTCACCACCAGGGTAATCGTACCCACCTCCAGGACCGCCGTGTCGCCGCCGTTCCACACATCCCCCTGGCGCTCGCTCAGGAACACGCCATCGGACAGCAGCCGCACCCGCGCCTCGGCGGGCAGCGGGGTGAAGCGGGGGTCAAGGCCGCCGCCGAGGCCAACGCTCACCGTCTGGCCGATGCCCGCCTGCATGGCGACGCGTACCGCCTGCGGATCCACCAGCGGTATCAGCGCCCGCTTGCGGTAGCCCGTCTCGACCAGGCGGCGCAGGATGGCGTTGCTGTCGCCCGGCGCGCCAGAGCTAGGGGCATCCGCCGCGTCCACGAGGATGGTTGTCCCTGGCGTGTCGTGGGCGATCTGAATCGCCTGGTCTAGTGGGGTCAGCCGCGCCTGCAACCGCTCGCGCACCGCCCAGAAGTCCGTCGCCAGTTGCAGCGCCTCGCGGCGGGCGCGCTCCTCGTCGCCATTGACGACCACCAGGCTGTTGGAGCGCAGTTCGGCCACGTCGGTGAAGGGGTTGCCGATGAACATGCCCGCCGATAGCCCGCCCTCGCTCGCCTCGATGGCCTGCGCGGCGCGGATGCTGCGGCCAAACAGCCCGGTCGCCGTAATCAGTTCGTCGCCGCGCACCAGGGCCGGGATGGGCACGACCGCCGTGACGGGCCGCGCCTCGCCCGCCATGATTCTGAGGAGGAGCTTGGCCGCGCGTTCGCCGGTCTGGTAGAAGTCCACGTGCGGGTAGGTGTGGTAGACCACGATGGCGTCGGCGTGGCGGAGCATGCGGTCGGTCAGGATGCCGTGCAGGTCGAGGGACACGACGAGCGGGACGCTCTCGCCGACAATCTTGCGGGCTTCCTGGAGCAGGTAGCCCTCCGGGTCGTCCTCGCCCTCGGCCGACATCGCGCCGTGCAGGCAGAAGTAAATCCCGTCGAAGGGGTGGGGGGCCTGGGCCAGGGTGGTCAGGAACTCGTCGGCCAGACGGCGCCAATCGGCCTCGGCCAGCGTGCCGCCCGACGTGATGGTGCGCGCGCTGTAGGTGGGAGTGACGTCAGCGCCCGCTTCCGCGAACACTCGCAGGGCCGCGCCGACCTCGGTACGGCGGGCGCGGTGGAAGTCGAGCAGGGCGTCGCCCCAGCGCACGGTGTAGTCCTCGTAGTGGGAGAGGACCGGGTTGAACGACGACACCTCCTGCATACACTCGGCGACCAGTATCCTGGACATTGAGCCTGTCTCCTTTCAGGGTGTAGGGCGTGATATTATCACAAAGAGCACGAGGACACAAAGAACACCAAGGGAAGGCGATACACCTCATTCCCTTGGTGTCCTTCGGGTCTTGGTGCTCTTGTTGATTCCCGAAGCCTAGTTACACCTCACCACCCACTACAGCGCAGCGAAGTAGATCGCCTCCGGGTGGTGGACGACCATGGCCGCCGTGGACTGCTCCGGCGTCAACTGGTAGGCGCTCGTCAGGCCCACGCCGATCTGCTCCTCAGCAGGCAGCAGGGCGAAAACCTTCTCATGGTCGGCCAGGTCGGGCATGGCAGGGTAGCCCCACGAGTAGCGCAGGCCGCGCTTGTCGGCCAGCCCCAGTTCCTGGCGGATGTGGCGGTGGGTGTACTCGGCCATCGCCTCGGCCATCTCGGTCGAGAAGCCGTGGATGTAGTAGCCCTCGGTGTAGTCGCCGCCCTGCATCAACTGGTCCGATAGCTCGTCCGCCGCGTCGCCCACGGTCACGACCTGGAACGTCACCACGTCGAACGTTCCCGACCCGACCGGCGCGAAGTAGTCGGCCAGGCACAGCGCGCCCCGGTTGCGCTGGCGGGGGAAGGTGAACCTCGCCAACTCGCGGGGAGCCGTGACGGATGACTGATAATTGATGATTGATGACTGATGATTGGTGACTGATGACTGAGTGTTGTCATGAGTGTCCGTGGCCTCAACCGTTAACTCAGCGACTAAGTCATTAGTCATTAGTCTTTGGTCATCCAGTCCCCCCCGAACCCGCACCGTCCGTGTCGTATCCCCCGCGCGGACGACCTGACTGCGGTCGCTGGTGCGGCCACGGGTCGGGAAGGGGACGGTGGCCGGGTCGTAGACGACCAGCGTGTCGCCGTCGGACTGGGCCGGGAAGTAGCCGTAGACCGCGCGGGGCCGCAGCCAGCCCTCGCGCCTGGCCCGCGCCTTGAGTTCGGCCAGCTTCGGGCCGTACTCCTTCGCCACCAACTCCTCAAACGCCGCGCCCTGCGTGCCCCGCGCGCCCCACGCCAGGCGGAACAGTTCGCGCGTGTCCAGGCAGGCGTAGACATCTTCGACGGGCACGTTGTCCAGCACCCGCCAGCCCCAGAACGGCGGCGTCGGGATGTTGGGCGCTGCGCCGACCTTCTTGAACTCGACGCCGGCCGGCGCATCGGGCTTGGCCGTCTCACTCAGGTAGACGTCCTGGCGGGCCTCCTCGACCACGCGCTGGACCAGAGCCGACCGCCCCGCCGCGTCCATGAGCGTGTCCATCATCTCCAGCCCCTCGAAGGCATCGCGGCAGTAGAACACGCCGGCCGGATAGGGCGTGCCCTGGTCGTCCACGAACAGGGCACGCCGGCCAAAGCGGCGGTTG
>CAZFUK010000440.1:0-4821 GCA_964522005.1 uncultured Anaerolineales bacterium
GCGGCGCCCGAACAGCCACCTGTCCAGACGGGACCATTGTCGGGGTGCGCGGCCGCCTGCGGGATACAGAGGAACCGATTGTGCGGCCCTATTGGCTCGTGGACGACATCGACGCCGCCGTAGCGGCGGTTGCCGCGCAAGGGGCGGAGATTGCCCATGAGCCGTTCGAGCTGCCCGGCAAGGGAACGTTCGCCATCTACATCCAGGGCGGTGTGAACCACGGCTTGTGGCAACTCTGAATTCGGCCTCCTTGGGTGTACGAAGCAGGAACTATTGGGGTGCGAGGAGCCGTGACTAACCATATTCGGGTGACGCTGGAAATCGGGCCGAAGGGCAAGCAGGTGGTGGCGGTGGCGCCGGACTGGCCCGGTCTCGCGCGCGGCGCCAGGACCGAGGCGGTAGCGCTCGAACGCTTACTCGCCTACATACCGCGCTATGCAGGGGTGGCAAGGCTGGCGGGGATGGAGGCCGCGTTGGCGGCCGTCACCGACGTGGACGTGGTCGAACACTATCCAGGCACCGGCTCCACCGACTTCTGGGGCATCTCGTTCGCGTTTTCGAGCTTCGACCAGCAAGCCATGTCAGGCGAAGACCTGGAGCGTCACCTGACGCTCATGCCGGCGGCCTGGGCATTTTTCGACGATGTGCGTTCGCGGGTGTCGGCGGAGATGAAGCGGGGGCCGCGCGGCGGCGGGCGTGACCGAGACCGCATCGTCCGTCATACGCTGGCCGCCGAGCAGGACTGGGCGAAGAAGCTTGGCGTCCTCACCCCTCTGGACGTGATGCTGACCGACGAGGGTCTGAAGGCGCACCGCGACGCCTATTGCAGCGCCATTCGGGCGTTGCATGCACAGAACAAACTGGCCCGCACGTGGCCGCTGCGGTACCTTATTCGGCACACCGCGTTTCACACGCTCGATCACGCCTGGGAAATGGAAGACAAGGATTTGACCGCCAAGCAGGATGGGGCGGAGTCATGACAGGCTCAGCTAGGCCCTGAGGCGGTTGCCTGACGAGTCAGGCGTCGTACAACGAGGTTGAATGCGCAACGACTCTGGAGACCAGAGGGATGACTTGACTGCGGCGACGACAGTGAGCGAGGAGACCGAGCTTCGCTCGGGCGTGCTCACGTCGCCGGCCGACAACATGCTCAGCCGCGCCATCGCGACAGCCCTGGCCGCGCCGCCCGAGGATCGGCCGCCCCTGTTCGAGCGGCTCATGCGGGAAATCGAAGCCTTCATGGCGGCGCACCCCGAGGAGCGGCCCTGGACCTGCACTGTCTTCACCGGCACGGATGGGTCACGCGTCTTCCGAGGCGGGGTCGGCCATTCGCTCGTGATAGACCCGGCCGGGCGCCTGTGGCGTGCCCGCAGCTACGAAGACTTCGAAACGGTCTACTCCTTCGAAGGTGGCGACTGCCGAATCGCCTCGCTCACTCCGCTCTACAGTCAAATGCGCCAGTACACCCCGCGCTGAACGGGGTACTGGTACATCATCACGCAGAGGAATGATGAAATTACTGCTCACGTCCGGAGGCATCACGAACCCGAGCATCCGCGACGCGTTGGTCGAGCTGCTCGGCAAGCCGATCGCCGAGTCCACCGCGCTCTGCATTCCGACGGCGCAATGGGGCCACCCGATGTGTGGGCCGACGTCGGCGCGGCGCTTCGTCGTCGGCGAACGCCCGTCGCACCTGAGCAGCCTGGGTTGGAAGTCGGTGGGCCTCCTCGAGCTCACCGCCCTGCCCACCATCGGCGCGGAGCGGTGGGTCCCCTGGGTCCGAGAGGCCGACGTCCTGCTCGTGGACGGTGGCGACGCGACGTACCTGTGCCACTGGATGCGGGAGTCTGGGCTGGCGGATCTCCTGCCGTCGCTGCCCGACACGGTCTGGGTGGGCGTGAGCGCCGGCAGCATGGTGATGACCCCCCGGATCGGCGCCGACTTCGTCGAGTGGCCGTCCGCGCCGGACGACCAAACCCTGGGGTTTGTCAACTTCTCGATCTTCCCGCACCTGGACGCTTTCCCCACGAACACCCTGGCTGACGCCGAGCGATGGGCGGCCGACATCGGCGGCCCGGCCTACGCCATCGACGAACAGACCGCCCTCAAAGTCGTGGATGGCGTTGTCGAAGTTGTCTCTGAGGGTCATTGGAAACGGTTTGGACAATAGACACTTTGCTCTCATCCCCATGCACTCAGAAACTCGATGTGGTTCTCCATCGTCTCGGCTGGCTTGGCCGCGATGAGGATGAGCAGGCGACGCATCTGCTCACCCAACGCACCAGAGAGGTGAACGAAATGAAGAACAAAGCTTTATCCGCGCTAGAACCATTCATTGGAAAATGGGAATACACCATGTATAACTGCTGGTTCCTAGAGAGCATGGATACCAGGGTCAAGGGCTTTACGACCATCGAGCGGCTGCACGATTCCTTTGTCGTAATCCGCAATAGCGACGCAGACAAAAAGCCGGACGACATCTGGGTGATTGGCTACAGCGATCCACAAGAAAAGTATCAGATGTTCTACTATGATCAACGTGGCGTGTCTCGAATCTTTGACGCGTCCTTTGACGGCCAGAAAATGATTTTCCAGCGGGAAGACAACGATATGCACCAACGGATAACCTTGGAAATCACCACTGAGGGCTTGCATTCTGTCGCTGAGGCGTCTGAGGACCAAGGGATAACCTGGAGAAAGGACTTCGAAATGGCCTATGTCAAAATCGAATAGTCGCAGGCCACTCGCCGGGCGCTCTAACCAATCGCTCAAACTGACCCCTCGGCTACGCTTCGGGGCGGCTTAGTTCGCAGCCGTTCGGCGTAGCTTTAAGTATTAACTTTACTCTTCTGACCAAAGAAGCGTCGCGCCTCGATGAAGACCGGGATGCCGCGCAGGACGGTCAGGCCGACGACGAGGACGGTCAGCCAGAGGGCGATAGTGCGCAGCCAGGCGAGGGTCACGAACTGGGGGCCACCCGCCCAGGCGACTTCGGCTGCGGCCAGCAGGGCGAGATAGACAAACACGACGGTCTTGGCGCCGCCGTAGAGGGCGCGCATGAAGCGCGAACTAACCAGGAACTTCCCCAGGCCTGACTGCATCATACCAAAGGCCGTCTCGCCCTTAGCCAGCACATAGGCCCGGATGGCGTCGGTCAGGACGCCGCGCCCGACGACAATCAGAGGCGCCCAGACCGGGACCAGCCCCAGGTGGGCGTAGACAATCCACAGCACCTGCTCCACCACGCGGTCCACGGCGATGTCGAGGACGCTGCCCAGGTCGCTCACCTCGTCCCAGGCGCGCGCCACAATCCCGTCAATCCCATCCAGGACAATGATAAACACCGTCAGGCCGGCCGCGCCCAGCCGCCAGCCGACCGAGGGTTGATACACCATCCAGACGGCCAGCGCCAGCCAGAGCAGCCGGCTCAGGGTAATCAGGTTCGCCATCTAGGGCTGTTCGATGCGGAAGCCGTGGCCGCGCACGGTGACGATGAACTGGTGGGGGTCTAGCTCGGCGAGGCGCTCGCGCAGCCGGCGCACCAGCGCGTCAATAGACTGGTCGGTCACGCCATCAATGGCCACGTTGGGCCAGACGGCCTCGATGACCTCCTGACGGCTGAAGACGCGGCCCGGCTGACTGAGCAGGAGTTCGAGGAAGGCAAACTGGTTGGGGGAGAGGGGCGGGTCTAGCTCGCGGCCGCGAATGATGACGGCGCGCGACACCGGGTCGGTGCGCAGGGCGGCCCGCGCCTGCCCGCCGACGGGCGCGGTGGCTTCTGAGTCGAGGAATACCAGGTCCACGCGGCCCGCCAGCGAGATGCGGTCGCCGTCGCGCAGCCGGGTCGGCCGTGTCAGGCGCTGCTCGTTGACAAACGTGCCGTTGGTGCTGCCCAGGTCGGCCAGCACAAAGTCCTGGCCCTCGGCGCGAATCTCGGCGTGGTGGCGCGAGATTTCGCGGTCCATCAGGACGACGTCGTTGTCGCCCCCCCGGCCGAGCCGAATCAGGGTCGTATTTAAGGGCCAGCGCTGGGGCGCTTCACCGCTCCCCTTGCGCATGACCAACATGGCCTGGTCACCCACGCTTCATCCTCCCCGCCCACATCCCGCTGACTATTCAGTATACTGTCATCATACCAGAAAGTGACGTAATACGCAAGCCCTTCGCGTCACGTGAACGTATAGTAAAGGTCTGGGTTGCGTCAGGGAACTCGCTGCGACTTGAGGTATAGTAGAGACACAACAGTCCCTATCCCCCTCAAACGGCGCCCGAAGCGAACCGGTGTGAACCCCCTCCACCACCGGTAAGCTTCGGGCGCCGCTTTTGTTGCCCCCCTGAGTTTCGGCCCTGTTTGTTCGCTACCCCCACCTAATCCTCAGCAGTCCCTCAGCTTTGCTTCAGACGACCCTCAGTAGTTTGGTCCATAATAGACCCCATATAGCCGAACGATACAGATTCCGTCTTCCGACTAAGAGAGGAGACATAATGAAACGGTCATTGATACATTCCCGGTTACACTACCCTGTCACCATCAGCGTGCTACTGTTGCTCTTCCTGGCGCTCGGTGTTCTACCAGCGTCGCCAGCGCGAGCAGACGGCGGCGCAGGGCATGGCAATTCGGGTGGGCATAGTAGTTCAACGGGTGGGACAGCCAGCGTCGTCCCCATGGAAACCGTCCACGCCTCCTACCTCGACCTCACGACCAATATCAGCGACCTGCGCGCGCGGGTCGAGCAGTGGCAAAAGGGTGACGAGGGCAGCCTGGGCGTGGCGCAGGAGAAGCTCGAGCGCATCGAGGCCGTCCTCGGGCATGTGGACTGG
>CAZFUK010000441.1:0-4813 GCA_964522005.1 uncultured Anaerolineales bacterium
GGAAGGGGCTGAAGCTAAAGGCGATGGCGCTCTTGGCCGCGCGCGAGACTTGCTGACTCGTCCAGATCCACGCCGAGCCGGGCTTGACCAGGCCCGAGCATTCCATTTTGAAGGGTCCCGCGACCTGCGGTTGACAGAAGCCCTGGTTTTCGGGGAAGAGGAGCAGGGCGATCTTGGTCCACGTCGCCCCGACGTTCTGCGCTTCGATGACCCAATCAATCCCCGTGGCCGTGTTACCCATGTAGCCCAGGACGGGGAGCTGCACGTAGGCGCCCGGGGTGGGGTCCGCCTGGGCCAGACGGTCGGGCCCGGCGGCCCACGCGCCTAGCAGTAGACCCAGCGCCAGCGCCAGGCTTAGCAGGCTGAGACTGAGTATGCGGTTCATACGACCTCCCACCCATGGTGAACCAGGCCCCAGGGGTGTCTACTATGATAGACGTTGGGACCCTGTCCATGTTATGGGCCGGGCTTAAGTGTACTCGATTCCGGCGGAAAGGGGGAATTATGCCGTCGTGTCGAGTTGGTCCAGGACGGCGGCGCGCTGGGCGGCGAGCCACTCGGCGTCGCGGGGGAAGTCCGCGTAGTCGTGGATGGCGGCCAGGCGTGGGTCGTCGGGCGCGACCCCGGCCGCCTGGAGCAGGGCGTAGTCCTGGAGGCTGGCGGCGAAGACTTCCCAGCGCAGCGAGTCGACGGGGCCATCAGGGCCAGGGTAGACGACAAAGGGATCGCCGGCGGCCCAGCCGGGCCAGGCGTGGGCGTCGTTGACGGTATAGGGGTCAATCAGCTCCGTCGTCTGCCGCCGATACCAGTAGTTGTAGCCCCAGTGCAGGAAGCCCCGCGCGCCGAGGCGGTAGAACAGCCAGCCGGACAGGCGAATCTTGGTCAGCGGCGTATCCAGCAGGCGGTTCAGGTAGCGGCCGCGCGGGCTGCAACAGAAGTAGGCCCAGGCCGGGAAGCCGGCCTGGATGAACTGGGGCGCGGTGGTGATGAGGGGGATGGGGGTGTCGGTCAGGCCCGTGCGGGCGAAGTCAAGCTCGCTCAGCGCGTCCATGACGCGCATCCAGGGCGCGACCTCGCGCAGCAGGTCACGGGCGGCGCGGTAGCTCGCCAGGTGGGCGGGGCCGTGCGGCTCGTCGGACAGGTGGAAGAAGCTCCGGTCAAGCAGCCCTTCGACGCTCAGGAAGCGGTGCAACTGGGGCAGCAAGTGGCCCAGGAAGTCGCGGTAGACGTCACTGGTAGCGGCGGTCTCGGGCGGCCAGAGCAGGGTCGCCGTCTCGCCGTGGCCCGCGTAGACGCGGACCGCGTTCTGCGCGCCCCACTGGGTAAACAGGTGCGTCCACTCGAAGTGGCCTAAGCCGTGGGCCTGGGCCGTGTCCAACCAGCGTTTGACCAGCGTCCAGTCGAAGGCATAGCCCGCCCCCTCGCGCCGTACGCCCAGCAGTTGGGTGGGCCGCTTGACGCCGTCGAGGGGCGGCGTGAGCAACGGGACGTAGAGCGTGTCCTGGCCGTGGTCTACCAGGTTCGCCAGGTAGGGGCGTAGGATACTCCAGAAGGCGTCCTCCCACACTTCGGTTCGATACCAGTCGCATAGGGCGTCGGCGTAGAACCAGTGGGTGACCGGGAAGCCCTGGCGGGCGGGCAGGACGGCGCGGTGGGCGATTAGGGTGGCCGTCAGACTGGCTGAGGTCCCCAAGTGGCTGGTGAGAGTGATGGTGACGGGGTAGGCGCCTGGGGGCGTGTCGGGCGTCGTGCCCAGGGTGATCCAGAAGGCGGCCGTCTCGTGCGGCCCGGCGTGGAGCGCCGTCTCGGGGAACAGCGGGTCGGGTACGAGGCCGGGGATGTGGCCGACGCCCTCGACATCGTCCAGCGGCGTCTGGGTGTTGAGGTGGCGCAGCGGGACATACCCGACGCGGCGGATCTGGACGGCCACGCCGTCCGGCGCTTCGACGTGCGCTGTGACCTGCTCGTCGCGCTCGTCCGTGCGGACGACGGCCTGCAACGCGACGCGCTCGCCCCGTGCGGCATCCAGGGTCAGACCGGGCGCGGTTTCGGCGGGCGAGGTCGGGTAGAAGCGGCGCAGGGACGAGGCGAGCCAGGCGTGCATAGGGACTCCAGGGAACAGGGTCTAGCCCACCTGGGCGCGCAGCTTGAGCAGGGAGGCAAAGCCGTGGTTGACGGCGCGCACCTCGCCGCTGGGCGCCAGGACGATGGTCGTCGGCACGGTGAGGACGCCGAAGCGGTCGGCCAGGCCGCGCTCGGCGACGGCGTCAATGGGGACAACGTGCGCGCCGCCCTCGGCGGCCAGGCGGTCGAGGGTAGGGGCCTGGGCGACCCGGCACTGGTGGCAGTCGTGGCTCCAGAAGTAGAGGACGGTCGGCTGGTGGGGGTGGAGGGCGAGGCCGTCCACGGCCTGCTGGGCCTTGCGGCGGCTCACCCCCGCCACGACCCGGGTGAGCAGGGGCAGCAGGGCGATGAAGGACAGCATAGCGATGGTCAGGAGAAGGCGTTCTGAGAGCATAGTCCCATCCACACGGACTAGCGTGGCCAGGTGGGCAGCGCAACGCGCACGCCGACGCGCGCCAGCTGGTAGTACATAAAACAGCCGACGCAGAAGCCCAGGAACAGGTTGACCGCCGCCAGGGCGACGACAATCCAGGCCAGCGTCCAGCCCAATAGCGTCTGGCCCGCCAGGAGGGCAAGCGTGGCGGCGATCAGGAAGAGGCTGCCGACGCCCTGCGCGAACAGATGCGCGTCGGGGGTGTCGGGTACGACATCGGGCTTGAGCCAGCCGGCCGGCTTGACGACGGCGTGGTAGACGCGCTTGAACAGCCCCAGGTGGGGCCAGAGGGTGCCGACGGCCATGACCAGGCCGACCAGGGTCACCAGCCAGACCGAGTCCAGCAGGAAGCCGACCACGAGCAGGGTGATGATGGCGATCTGGTTGAAGCGAAGCTCGGAACGATCCAGACGGCGGGGTGCGGGGGTGTTCATGGTGGCACCTTCTGGTAATGAGAATAGGGAACAGGGAGTAGGGAACAAGAATGGGGGATTAGGGAGCGCTTATTCCATCCTCCCTAATCCCCTGGCCCCTAATACTTGGGCACGTTCGGGTCCACGTCGTCGGCCCAGGCGTGGATGCCGCCGGTCAGGTTCTTGAGGCGGCTGAAACCGGCGTTGCGCAGCAGGTTGAGCGCCTTCATGCTGCGCACGCCCGTGCGGCACTGGAGGACGATCTCGTTGCGGCTGTCCAACTCGTTCATGCGAGCGGGCAAGTCGCTCAAGGGGATGAGCTTGGCGCCCTCGATGTGGGCGATGTCCCACTCGTGGGGGTCGCGCACGTCAATGAGCACGAGGTTCGGGTCGTGCTGGCCGAGGCGGGTCTGAAGCTCGGCCGCGGTGATCTGCCAGCGCGCGTCGGATTGGTCGGCGGTCGGCGTCTCGCCGCCGATGGGCACGCCGCAGAACTCCTCGTAGTCAATTAGCTCGTGGATGGTCGGGTTCTCGCCGCAGATGGGACACTCGGGGTTCTTGCGCAGCCGCACGGTGCGCGCCGACATGGTCAGCGCGTCGAACAGCAGCAGGCGGCCAATGAGCGGCTCGCCGACGCCCAGGATGAGCTTGACGACCTCGGTGGCCTGGATGGTGCCCAGCAGGCCGGGCAGGATGCCCAGCACGCCGCCCTCCGCGCAGGAGGGGACTTCGCCGGGGGGCGGTGGCTCGGGGTACAGGCAGCGGTAGCACGGCCCTTCCTGGGCGTAGAAGACCGACGCCTGGCCCTCGAAGCGGAAGATGCTGGCGTGGACGTTGGGCTTGCCCAGCAGGACGGACACATCGTTCGCCAGGTAGCGCGTCGGGAAGTTGTCGGTGCCGTCGGCGATGATGTCGTAGTCGCGGGCGATGTCCATCGCGTTCTCGGCGGTGAACAGGGTCTCGTAGGGGACGATCTCGACGTTGGGGTTGATGGCGCGCAGCTTCTCGACCGCCGAAGTCAGCTTGGGGCGGCCCACGTCGGGGGTGTGGTGGAGCAGTTGCCGCTGCAAGTTGCTAAAGTCCACCACGTCAAAGTCCACGATGCCGATGCGGCCCACGCCGGCCGCCGTCAGGTACATTGCCAGGGGCGAGCCGAGGCCACCGGTGCCGATGCACAGCACGCTCGCCGCTTTCAGCCGCTTCTGCCCGGCCAGCCCTACTTCGGGCATAATCAGGTGGCGCGAGTAGCGCTTGATCTCCTCATTGGAGAGGGTGACGCCCTGGGCCAACTCCGCTAGGTTCATAGCCATGTTAAACTCCGTGTGAATGCAGCGTAAGGAGCTTGATCAACTGCAATAGCTAGCTGCGGGCTCCCTGGATTAAGGCCTGTAGTTCTTCCACCGAGAATGGAGGATTTCTGCGGTGAAGCATCGCATGGCAATTCGGGCAGACGGGTCGTAAGTCTCGGATTGGGTTTACCTCGTGCATCCCCCCAACATTCGAGAGCTGCTGTAGGTGATGAACGTGGATAAAACCCCGACCAATCGAGCCATAGGTAGCCTCGAAGTCGAAGCCACAGATGATACACCTCGCCCCATAATGTGAGATGCACTCTCGACGGGCATCAGGGCTCCGTTCGTAGGCATCTACATCTATGCGTTTGACTGCGCCTTCAACATAAGTAGCCGATGCTTCGACTTCCTCTGGCAAGGCGAAACTATCGTCAACTGAAAACCTTCTCCACACCCGTTCTAGCTCTGATGCCACGTGATCAGGAATACGAATTCCCGACATTTGCGTGTCCCAGTGCATAGTGGAGAAAGGTGGATCGTTGAGTGCTTCA
>CAZFUK010000442.1:0-4811 GCA_964522005.1 uncultured Anaerolineales bacterium
GGTTCAACTCAACCTGCTCGACAGCCACGACACCTCGCGCCTGCTGAGCATCGCCCGAGGCGACAAGGCCACCGTCCGCCTGGCGACCCTGTTCCAGATGACCTTCCCCGGCGCCCCCTCGGTCTACTACGGCGACGAGATTGGCATTCGGGGCGCGCCCGACCCCGACGACCGCTACCAGGACCGCTTCGCTCGCTGGACCTTCCCGTGGGACCACCCCAGCGAGTGGGACCACGACCTGCTGAACACCTTCAAGGCGGCCATCGCCCTGCGCCACGCGCATCCTGTGCTGCGTCGGGGCGAGTTCACCCCGCTCTACAGCCAGGGCAACGTGTTTGCGTTTGTGCGGCAGGGCGAGGGGGAGACGCTGCTGGTGGCGCTCAACGTGGGCAAGGAGGCCGCGACGGCTCACGTTCCCGTCGGGGGCTACTTCAAGGATGGCGTTACTCTCCAGACGCTGCTAACCTCCAACGGGGCGACGGGTGGGGTGGCAGTGGTCGTCCAGAACGGCCAGGCCGCGCTCACGCTGCCCGGCCGCGAGGGGGCCGTGCTGGACGTAGCCTAGGCTACACGCCGCAAGAGAGGGGGATGCAGGCGAGTTACCTGGCCCGACAACGCCCCCTTCCCTCGTAGGGAAGGGGGCCGGGGGTTAGGTCCAGGGGTGAGACCTCGGCGGCATCACCCCCCTGGAGGTGCTAGAGGGTGGGGCGCGCGGGAGCGGCGCTGGATGAGACCATCGGTCCGGACGGGCGGCTGCGAATCAGCCACTTCTCGACCTCAATCGCCAGGAAGACGGCGACGCCCACGCCCACGCTGATGGCCCAGTCCACCGCGCCGAGCGGCTCGGTCTTGAAGAAGGTCTCCATGAAGGGCAGGACGAGCACCCCCACCTGGCCCAGCACCACCACCACCATCATGCCCAGCAAGGGCTTGTTGCTCAGCAGGCCGATGTTGAACAACGACTCGCGGTTGGAGCGCGAGGCGAGCGCCTGGCCCACCTGCGCGAAGGCCAGCGTGTTGAACATGAGCGTCTGCCACTTGTCGCTGCCCCCCACCCAGTAGGCGTAACCGATGGCCAGGGCCGCCACGCCGATGAGGGCGCCCACCCAGGTCACGTGGCGGCCCAGCCCCCCGCTGAAGATGCCGGCGCGGGGCGAGACGGGCGGGCGCTTCATCACGCCGCGCTCAGCCGGCTCGAAGCCCATGCCCAGCCCCAGCAAGCCGTCGGTGAGCAGGTTGAGCCAGAGCAGCTGGAGGGGCAGCAGGGCGATGGGCATGCCCAGGAAGGGCGCCAGGAGCATGACCGCCACCTTGCCGATGTTGCCCGCGATGGAGAACTTGACGAACCGCCGCACGTTGTCGTAGATGGTGCGCCCCTCCTCGACCGCCGCGACGATGGTGGCGAAGTTGTCGTCCAGGAGGACCATGTCCGCCGCCTCTTTCGAGACGTCTGTGCCCGTGATGCCCATCGCCACGCCGATGTCGGCCTGCTTGAGGGCCGGTGCGTCGTTGACACCGTCGCCGGTCATGGCGGCGATGTGGCCCCGACTCTGGAGGGCGCGCACGATGCGCAGCTTGTGCTCGGGCGAGACGCGGGCGTAGACCGAGACCCGTTCCACGACCGCCGCCAGGTCCTCGTCCGACATGCTCTGAAGCTCGGCCCCGGTCAGCACCTGGCCGCCCAGCTCGGCGTCAAGGATGCCGAGGTCCTGGGCGATGTAGCGGGCGGTGAGCGGGTGGTCGCCGGTAATCATGACAGGGCGGATGCCCGCGCTCTTGGCCGTCGCCACGGCGTCGCGCACCTCGGCGCGCGGCGGGTCAATGATGCCGAAGAAGCCGACAAACGTGAGGCTCTGTTCCAGCGCGGCCAGCGCGGCCGGTGAGCCGTCATAGGCAGGCAGGGGCTTGACGGCCACGCCCAGCACGCGCATGCCGTTCTGCGCCAGGTCGGCGTTGGCGACCTCGATGCGGTCGCGGTAGGCCTGGGTCAGCGGCACCGCGCGATCGTTGTCCCAGACAGTCGTTGAGATGTCGAGCAGGCCGTCCACCGCGCCCTTGGTGAAGGCCACAAACGGCGTCGTGCTTTCGGCCGTGACGGGCAGGTGGAAGCGGGCCGCGTCGGACGGCTGGCCGACCCAGCGGTGGACGGTGGTCATGCGCTTGCGGTCGGAGTCGAAGGGAAGCTCGCCGACGCGGGGCAGGCTGTGTTCCAGGTCGGCCCGCGTCAGCCCGCCCAGGTTGGCCGCCACCAGCAGCGCGCCTTCCGTGGGGTCGCCAATGGTCTGGAGGCGGCCGTCCTTGCGCTCCACCTGGGCGTCGTTGCACAGCGCGCCGCCTGTCAGCAGCAGGCTCAGCGATTGGACCTGCTCGGCCGTCTGGGCGTTCCTGAGCAGCCCGCCCTGGTCCTCACTCGCCACCGTGGGCGCGTCGTCGCGCAGCGTCTCGTCCACGCGCACGCGGTGGCCCACCACGTCCAGCACCACGACTGTCATGCGGTTCTCGGTCAGCGTGCCCGTCTTGTCCGAGCAGATGGTCGTGACCGAGCCAAGGGTCTCGACGGCCGGCAGCTTGCGGATGAGGGCGTTGCGCTGGAGCATGCGCCGCGCGCCGAGGGCCAGGGTGAAGGTGACGACGGCGGGCAAGCCTTCGGGGATGATGGCGACGGCGACGCTTACGGCGGTGAGCAGCATCACGCGGATGTCCGCGCCGCGCACAACGCCAATCCCCAGCACGAGCAGGGCGATGACCACGCCCGCCAGGGCCAGCGTCTTGCCCAGCTTGTCCAGGCGCTGCTGGAGGGGGGTCTCGTCGGACTGGACGGACTGGAGCATCGTGGCGATCTTGCCCAGTTCAGCCTGCATGCCGACGCCGGCCACCGCCCCGGCGCCGCGTCCATAGGTGACGACGGTGCCCATGTAGGCCATGTTGCGCCGGTCGCCGAGCGGCAGGTTGTCGCCGCTCAGGGCGCCCGTTTCCTTTTCGACCGGCTCGGACTCGCCGGTTAGAGCCGCTTCCTGGACCCGCAGGTTAGTCGCCTCAATCAGCCGCAGGTCGGCCGGCACGACGTTGCCCGCTTCGAGCAGCACGATGTCGCCCACGGTCACGTCGCGGGCGGAAATCTCCCGCACTGCCCCATTGCGCCGCACCCGCACCGTCGGCACGGACATCTGCTTGAGCGCGGCCATGGCCTTTTCAGCGCGGTACTCCTGGACGAAGCCGAGCAGCCCGAACAGGACGACAATGGCGAAGATGGAGATGGACTCGTTGGCCTTGCCGAGGAAGACGGAGATGAGGCCCGCGCCGACCAGAATCAGGACCATCGTGGCGGAGAACTGCTCCCACAGGATGCGCCACGGGCTTTTGGCGCCCCGGTCAATCAACTCGTTCGGCCCGTGTTGGGCCAGGCGCGCTGCCACCTGGGCGTCGTCCAGGCCCCGCGCCGCCTCCACCCCCAACTCGCGCAGCGCCGCCGCCGTCTCTTGCTGATACAGGTGCATTGGATTTCCCTCAGTGTGATAGACTGGCCGCGATGGGGTAATAAAAAACGAGACCATTGCGGCGCTAACAGCCGGAATGGTCTCGCCAAAGCCTAAGCTCGCACCCAACCGAGTGAGACATCTCACTGTACTGACGATTGAGCGCCCCGCGAACGGGCGGCTACTCCCCACTTAAGATTCCAAACGAATCCAGGAGTGCTGTGTTGTCTGGACCGGCGCACGTCGCGCCTCCCCACCCCATCAGTCTACCCTGGGCGGGGAATTCTTACCCCGAAGAATGGGACAGAATAGGCAGAATTTGCACAATGAACAGGGTGTATTATGTGAATCCTGTTAATTCTGTCTAAGTTCCTCTAGCACGTTACGGGCGACGGCCATCAACGGGTAGTCGCCCGCTTCGATGGCCGCGCGCACGCGCACCGCTTCGCGCCACGCGGCGGCGTACTCGTTGGGCGTAACCTGGCGCCGGTCAAGGGCCTCGTCCAGTTCCTCACCGTCAATGATCTCAAGTTCGCCCGTCGGCAGCATCACCACATCCAGATACATGTCGTCGTACCACAGGCTGCCGTCGGGGTCCTGGCCGTGGGCGTGGCAGATGTCCACATACCACTGCACGATGGCGCCGTGTTCGTCCACCATCGCCGTCAGGGTATGCGGCACGTCGTCGGGGAAGAGTTGGAGCCACAGGTGGCCGGCGTCGGCGATGACCAGGGGGTGGCCGAGGAAGGGCAGCGCGAGGGGCTGGCGCACCTCGTCTATCCAGTAGGCCGAGGCATAGCCCTGAAACTGGGGCGTGTCCAGGCGCCACGCCTGGTAGCGGCTACGCGTGATGCGCGGCCAGGGCTGGCGGTCGGCTCGTTTACGCTTCACGCTGGGCCTCGTCCTCCGCGTCTAGCTCGGCCAGCCAGCGCTCGGCGGCCGCCAACTCGTCCACCAGGTGCTCGACCTCCTTCTCCTCGTAGCGGTCCACCAGGCGTTCCACCAGCGTGGGCGTGTCGTCGCCGTACCAGCGCCGCAGGGCGTGGCGGGCGGTGCGGACGAAGTGACGCCAGTGCCCGCCGCCCTTTTGCTCCTGAAAGTCCTCAAAGGCAATCTCGGCGTCCACCGTCGGGCCGTACTCGGCCTGCAAGCGGGCCAGGTGTTCCATCAGCCAGACGTACAGGTCGGCCTGGGTGCGGCGCGGGAAGTCGCGCTCCCAGCCTGCCCCGTGGATGACGCCGGCGATGGGCGCGTAGGCCTCGTCGTACCACTGGCCGGCGGCCTGGGTCAGGCTGAGCGCCGCATCCCGTGTCTGGCCCGCCTCCCAGAGCAGTT
>CAZFUK010000443.1:0-4794 GCA_964522005.1 uncultured Anaerolineales bacterium
CAAACAAGCCGCCGCGCCGACCCAGGCGCCAGCGGCAGCCCCGACCCAGGCCCCCACCGCTGCCCCCACCCAGGCGCCGGCCGCCAAGGCTACCGAAGCGCCCAAAGCCGCCGCGACCCAGGCCCCGACCGCCGCCGCGAAGGCCGCCGCCGGTAGCCCGGTCAGCGGTGGCACACTCAAACTGCCCCTCGGCCAGAACGTGGACCTTAACCCCATCGGTGTGCGGACCATCGGCGCGGACTACCTCATGAGCGTGATGTACGACGGCCTGGTCCAGACGTCGGCCAACTGGGAGACCGCCGAGCCAGACCTGGCGGAGAAGTGGACCATCTCGTCGGACGGGACGAAGTACACCTTCAACCTGCGCAAGGGTGTCAAGTGGCACGACGGCAAGCCCTTCACCGCCGCCGACGTGGAGTTTACCTACAAGACCTTCCTTACCAAGGCCGTGACCTCGCGCTTCGCCCAGGCCCTGTTCGTCATCAAGGGCGCCAAGGACTTCTACGAGGGGACGACGGACAAGGTTGAGGGCATCAAGGTGGTGGACGATAACACCATTGAGTTCACCCTGAGCCAGCCCAACTCGGCCCTGCTCACCACGGTCCTCAGCCTGCACTCGATTATCCCCAAGCACGTCTGGCAGGACACCAAGCCCGAGGAACTGGCGAAGCCCGGCACTTGGGAGAAGAGCCAGATTGGCACCGGGCCGTTTAAGTGGAGCAAGTACGAGCCGGACAAGTTCCTCGAACTGGTGCGCTTCGACGATGCCTGGCAGGGCAAGCCCTACCTCGACAAGGTGCTGTTCGTGCGCGTCGGCACGACGACGGATGCGCAGGCCATCGCGCTGGAGAAGGGCGAACTGGACTACGCGACTGTGCCCGCCACGGAGATGGACCGCCTCGGCAAGGTGGCCACCCTGACCATGGGCGAGAAGGCCATCTACAACCTGCGCTTCTTCGCCGTCAACGTGGACAAGCCCTACTTCAAGGACAAGCGCGTGCGCCAGGCGCTGGCCTACGGCATTGACCGCGTCGGGCTGTGCGAGGCCGTGCTGCTGAACGTCTGCCAGCCCACCAACACCATCGCGCCCAGCAAGGGCCTGACGGCCGCCAACCTGCCCGAGTACAAGTACGACCCGACCAAGGCCGCCGCCCTGCTCAAGGAAGCCGGCTGGCCCGCCAACCAGGAAATCGAGCTGTCGTTCTACTACAACGACCAGTTGAGCAAGGACTACATCGCCGCCGTCCAGCGCCAGTTGGACAAGATCGGCATGAAGGCCAAGGTCGTGCAGCTCGACCCCTCCGCCGTCCAGACCTACTACTACCAGGACCGCAAGTTCGACATCATGTACGGCGGCTTCGGCATCGCGCCCGACCTCAACGAATTCGCCCAGCAGTTTGTCTCAACCGCGACCTGGCCGGCCGGCGCCAACGCGACGCTGTATAAGAACACGCGCGTGGACGAACTGTTCGCCAAGGGCATCCAGATCGCGGACCCCGCCGAGCGCAAGAAGGTCTACGACGAAGTGCAGACCATCCTGGCCGACGAGCTGCCCTGGGTGCCGCTGCATCTGCTGGAGATCACCTACGGCTTCAACAAGCGGGTCCAGAACGGCGACGCCATCGCCCGCAACTGGAACCGCCCGTATCAGTGGAACATCGAGAAGGTGTGGGTGAGCGACGGGAAGTAGCCTATGGCCCGCTATATCCTGCGTCGGTTCCTGATTTCCATCCCGATTCTGCTGGGCGTGACGATTGTGACGTTCACGTTCATCAACCTCGTGCCGGGCGACTACATTGACACGCTCATCAACCCGGAGCTGTCCAGCACGACACGCGCGGACCTGGAACCGCTGCGGCAGCAGCTTGGCCTCGACAAGCCCGCGCCAGTTCGCTATGTCCTGTGGCTGCGCGAGCTGGCGACGGGCAACCTCGGCTACTCCCTCAGCACCCGCAAGCCGGTGACGGATGAGATTGGGCGTCGGCTCGAGCCGACGCTCAAGATCACCGCCACCTCGCTCCTGTTCGCCATTCTCGTCGGGACGCTGCTCGGCATCGTGAGCGCGATGCGGCCTTACTCAGCCCTCGACCTGGTGCTGACCGTGCTGGGGTTCACCTGGGTCTCGGTTCCCGTGTTCTTCGCCGCCATGGCCGCCCTCTACCTGCTCGCCATCAAGCTGCCCCTCTTCCCGGTGGCCGGGACGGGACCGGCCGGGCAGAGCGATGTGCCGCTGCACATCCAGTTGTACTACCTCATCCTGCCGGCGGGCATCCTCGGCCTGGAGCGCGTGGCGGCGTTTATGCGCTTCACCCGCGCCAGCATGTTGGAGGTCTTGCGCCAGGACTACATCTCGGTGGCCCGGGCCAAGGGCCTGCGGGAGTGGCGCATCATCGCCGGGCATGCCTTCCGCAACGCCGTCCTGCCCCTCATCACCATCATCGGCCTGAGCCTGCCGGGGCTGATTGGCGGTGCGGTGATCATCGAGTCCATCTTTGGCTGGCCCGGCCTGGGCACGCTTAGCCTCAACGCCGTCACCCAGCGCGACTACCCCATCATCATGGGGGTCAACTTCATCGGCGCGGTGCTCGTCCTGGGCAGCAACCTGCTGGCCGACGTCGCCTATGCCCTGGCCGACCCGCGCATTCGGTATGAATAGCCAGTTGAATAGGGGAAGTCATGACTGAAATCTCTCGTCCCCTACCCAAGACGCCTGCCGCGTCGGTGGCCGCCACCTCGGCCCCGCCGCGCACGGCCTCGCCCCGTGAACGCTTTGTCCGCCGCTTTCGGCGGCACAAGCTGGCGATGTTCGGCCTGATCGTGATGGTCGTCCTGGTCCTGACCGCCATTTTCGCGCCCCTGGTCGCCGGCCAAAGCCCCTACGAGGACAACCTGCGCCTCATCCGCAAGGCGCCCCAGGCCGGGCACCTCCTGGGCACGGACGGGGTGGGCCGCGATGTCTGGGCGCGGCTGGTGTACGGCACGCGCGTCTCGCTGGCCGTCGGCCTGGTGTCGGTGTCCATGTACACCCTCATCGGTGTTGCGCTGGGCAGCATCGCCGGCTACTACGGCGGGTGGGTGGACAACCTCATCATGCGCTTCACCGACATCATCCTGTGTTTCCCCACCTTCCTGCTCATCCTGACCGTGGTCTCGATTGTCAGCCCCTCGATCTTCAACGTCATGGCCGTCATCGGCGCGTTTGGCTGGCCGCCCATGTGCCGTCTCGTGCGCGGGCAGTTTCTGTCCCTGCGTGAGCGCGACTTCATCCTGGCGGCGCAGTCGGTGGGCGTGCCGGGCGGCATCATCATCCGCCGCCACATGCTGCCCAACGTCACCGGCCCGGTCGCCGTCTCGGCCACGCTGGGTCTGGCGGGCGCGCTGCTCACCGAAGCCGGCCTCAGCTTCCTGGGCCTGGGCGTCCAGGTGCCGGAGGCCAGTTGGGGCAACATGCTCTTCGGGGCCATGAGCATCTCGATTATTGAGAAGATGTGGTGGTTGTGGCTGCCGCCGGGCCTGATGATTTCGCTGGCCGTACTTGCCATCAACTTCATCGGCGACGGCCTGCGCGACGCGCTGGACCCCAGGATGAGCCTGGACTAGAGGAGGACGGTTGGGCGTAGACGAACTGCGGGCGCGGGTGCGCGCGGGCGACCCCATCCTGTGGGTCTTCCTGGGCGACAGCATCACCCACGGCGCGCTGCACACCTTCGGCTGGCGCGACTACACCGAAATCTTTGCCGAGCGCGTACGCTTTGAACTCGGCCGCCAGGGCGACCTCGTGCTCAACGCGGCCTACAGTGGCTACACCGCGCCGCGCCTGGCGGCCGAACTCGACCACCGCTGCCTGCGCTTCCGGCCCCAGGTCGTGTCCATCATGATTGGCACCAACGACGCCAAAGGGGGCGTTGCCGGCGTCGCGGAGTTCGAGGCGGCGCTGACCAACATGGTGCGGCGGGTGCAGACCGAGACCGACGCCCACGTCATCCTCCAGACGCCGCCGCCCATTGACACGCGCAACGCCCCCGAGCGCGAGACCCTGCCCCAGTACGCCGAGGCCGTGCGCCGCGTGGCGCGGGCCACCGACGCGGCCCTGTGCGACCACGAGGCGGCCTGGCTCGACGTCGAGGCCCGCTCCGGACGCGGCCGCTTTTACCTGCTGAGCGACCCCTTTCACCCCAACGAACACGGCCACCGCCTGCTGGCCCAGACCCTCCTGGACTGGCTCGGCTACGGCGGCTGGGAAAACATGACGCCGTGGGCCACCCCCCGGCCGGCCTGAATGGAGGAGACTGTCATGGGCGTCCTGCACTACGAACGCTCCTATGTCACCTGGACCATCCCCTACAATCCCAACGACAAACGGGTGCCCGGCCACAAGCCCTGGGGCAACAGCGCGCGCATCCTGTTCGACGCGCGGTGCGTGTTGAGCGAGGACGCCACGGGCCGCAGCGACGAGTTTTTCCTGGTCGTTCCGTGTCGGACGGAGTGGATGTACCAGGAACGCAACATGATTCAGAAGCCCAGCGGCGAGTACCGCGCCATGCACAGCCGCGAGCGCTACCGCTCGGTTGGTCTGGGCATGACCGCGCCCGTCGAGGCGGCGCGGTCCATCCGCGCCCTGGACGTATTCACCGCCTACGAGATCACTGTCAACGAGTACCCGACGGTGACGCCCCTCACGACGGACCAGGCCGTGGTAGACGCCACGCTGGCTGGCCTGCCGATTATCGCCCAGACTGAAATTGGAGACAACGGCTTTACCGCGCTGCTGGAATACCCGGTCAAGACGATGAA
>CAZFUK010000444.1:0-4794 GCA_964522005.1 uncultured Anaerolineales bacterium
GCGGCAGGTGGTGCGTCGTGGTCGGGGGGTGGTGGACCGGGCGGCCCGCGTGCTCGGCGTACAGGGTATCAGCCACGAAGACGCGGCCGTGGGGCGTTTGGAGGTCGAAGCCGTCCACCGCGTCACGGATGTCGCGCCGGCCGCCGTGCTGCCGGCTGCCCGCCGCGTGCTGCGCGCCAGGTTGTGATGGGGGCGGCGGGGGCGCAGGAATGTCCACGGCGCGGCGGATGCCGAGGTGGCGCAGGCGTTCGAGACGGTCGCGGGTGCTGAGTGGGTCGGGCATTGTGTGCTGCCAGGGTCCGTGTTATAATCAGACCAATAGGAGGTCGCTATGCCGCAGACGGCGCTTAAATACGAAGTCGAAGTTCAGGCCGAGGGTCGGGTGGAGTTCCAGGTTCCGCTTCCGGTCGGCGCGCGGGTGACGGTCTTTGTCGTGGAAGACCAGGGTGACGACTTCAGTGACCTGGTTTCCGCCGCTCAGACCAGCCTGGAGTTCTGGGATCACCCCTGGGACGACGAGGACTGGAACAATGCCTAGTCAGGGTGATATTGTCCTCATCCCAGTACCCTTCACCGACCTATCAGCATCAAAACGACGTCCGGTTATTGTCATCTCAAACGATGAATACAATAGCCGCACGAGTGACGTCGTGGTCGTGGCTATGACTTCCAACCCTGAACTCGGACCCTATACGTTCACCATAACCTCGGCTGAACTGATGCAAGGCGTACTCAACCGGCCAGGCCAGGTCCGAGTCGACAAGATTTATACGCTGTCCCAATCAATTGTGGCCAAGACCTTTGGAAGAGTCAACTCCGACGTGCTGGACCGAATTGGACGCCTGCTTCAGGCCTTGACTACCCCCTAAGCTTCTCCCGCTAACTCAGCCAGCAGGCGGAGGCTCCATGTCTTCGCCTCGACATCCACTTCGGTCGTCGGGCCGATGCAGCCGGGGCAGCCGTGGTCGCACGGGCAACGGCTGATGAGGTCGCGGGCGTCGGCCACCAGCCGCTCGTGCAGGTCGTAGAGGGCGGCGGCGAGGCCCAGCCCGGCTGGCGTGTGCTCGTGGATGTAGAGGGTCGGCACGCCGGTCGCCACGGCCTGCGTTTCGGTGACAATCCCCAGGTCGCGCGGGTCACACATCAGATAGAGCGGGGCCAGGTGGCCCAGCGTATAGGCCAGGCCGCTGAGCGCCCCGCGCACCAGTTGGTGCGCCTCGGCGCGGCGGTGGCACTGCGGGCAGAGCGTCACCAGGTTGTCCAGGCGATTGGCCTGGAGGTCGTGGCGGTTGTGGCCGCGCGCGTAGCCAAAGGTGCGGAAGGGCTGAAGGTGATGCACGTCGTGCTGGCGGCCCTCGCGCTCGGGCGCGCCACACGTGCGGCAGCGGTAGCCGTCGCGCTGGCGGGCCAGGGCGCGCTGGCCCGGCCAGGTCGGCCCGTAGTCGTTGGGGTCGAAGCGCCACCAGCCCTCGGCCCGCAGCCGGGTAATGGTCGCCTCGTCCAGCCGGAGCCAGTAGGCCGTCGTCAGCATCGTCTGCGGCGGCAAGTCCACCTCGCCCCAGCCCAGCGTCTCGCTCGTCCCAAAGCGAACCTGGCGGTAGCCCGTCGTCTTCTCGGTAATCTCTACGTCGCCGTGTCCCACCTGCCCGCCGCCGACCGCCCGCTCCGCCGCCACCCCGACGACCTGGACCTCGCTGCTGCCCATCGCGTCGGTGTAGTAATCCACCTGGACCGGCGCCACCCAGGCCCGGCCGGCCTCCCAATCGAGGCGGGTGACCTCGTACTGGGCCGCGTCATGCAGGTAGATGGCGCCCGGATGCACGAGGCGCGGCGCGCTCGCCCGGTCCAGTTCGCCAATGGTCCGGCTAGTGGATGATGCGTAATCCGTGATGCGTGATGCGTCGGGCGCCTCTTCCCCAGCCAGGATAAGTATTCGGTCCGGACTGGCGGTGCGCAGGCTGACGCGCTCGGCCGGGTACTGGTCGGCCAGCCAGTGCCACGTCGTTCCTGCGCGGTGGAGGTCACCCTCGTCGGCGAGCAGGGCCAGCAGGTCCTGGGTCACAGCAGTGCGGTCCACGCCGAAGCTTTCATCCTGGGCGAAGGGCAACTCGAAGGCCGCGCACCTCAGGTGGTCGAGCAGGATGAGGGCATTATCCGGGTTGATGAGGGCGCGCTCGGGGCTGGCGGGCCGGTCCGCGCCGTCGCCCCACAGGTAGTCCGGGTGGGCCATGATGTACTGGTCGAGTGGCCCCCCTCCCGCCACGAGAAGAGCGGCGGCCGGCGCGCCGCGTCGTCCGGCGCGGCCCGCCTGCTGCCACGCGCTGGCGATGCTGCCGGGGTAGCCGGCCATGATCACCGCATCCAGCCCGCCAATGTCCACCCCCAGTTCGAGGGCGTTGGTCGTGACCACGCCCCGCACCGAGCCATCGCGCAGGCCGGCCTCGACGCGGCGGCGCTCGGGCGGCAGGTAGCCGCCGCGATAGCCGCTTACGGGCTGGTGGACCGTCTGGCGCAGTTGGTGGAGGATGACCTCGGTGGTCAGCCGCGAGCCGGCGAACACGGCGGTCTGGACATCGTGGGCGAGGAAGCGCCGGGCGAGCAGGGTCGCCTGCTGGGTCGCGCTGCGGCGAATGCCGAGGGCGCGGTCCACCACCGGCGGGTTGAGGCAGATGAGATAGCGCTCGCCCCTCGGCGCGCCGTCCTCGTCGACCACGGTGACCGGCGCTTCGACCAGCCCCTCGGCCAGTTGGGCCGGGTTGGCGATGGTGGCGGAGCACAGGATGAACTGGGGGGCCGCGCCGTAGAAGGCGGCGACCCGGCGCAGGCGGCGCAGGACGTTGGCGACGTGGCTGCCGAAGACGCCCCGGTAGGTGTGCATCTCGTCCAGGACGACGAGGCGCAGCCCCTCGAAGAACTCGGCCCACTGCGTGTGGTGAGGCAGGATGCCGGTGTGGAGCATGTCCGGGTTGGTCACCAGGACCCGCGCCGAGCGGCGGACCCTGGGCCGCGCCGAGGTGGGTGTGTCGCCGTCGTAGGTGGCGGCGGCGACGGCGGGCCAGCGCCGCAGCTCCGTCAGTTGGTCCTGGGCCAGGGCCTTGGTCGGGAAGAGGTAGAGGGCCCGGGCCTGGGGGTCGGCGGTCAGTCGCTGGAGGGTGGGCAGCAGATAGCACAGGCTCTTGCCAGACGCGGTAGCCGTGACGACACAGACGTGCTCGCCCCGCGCCGCCGCGTCCAGGGCCTGGGCCTGGTGCGTGTAGAGTTGAGCGAAGCCCCGCTCGACCAGGGCCGCCTGGAGGGCCGGGGAGAGGTGGTCGGGGAAGGCGGCGGTGGCCGCCGGACGCGCCGGGAGATGCCGCCAGGCGGCCAGGTGGCCGTCGGGGTGGGCGTGGAGGTCGTCCAGGGCGGAGGAGAGGGGCATAGGTGAGAGGTAGTGTAGTCTTTTTAGCTCAAATGTGCAAGTCGGGGACGGCGAAAAATTCATGGCGATAAGTTGCCCAAAGCCGTGTATAATAGGGGCAAAGGAGGACTCGCTATGTCCATTCGTCCTAATCCGATTCGCGCCGCCCTCGCCGAGGACCGCCCTGTGCTGGGTACGTTTGCCTGGAGCCGCTCCGCCGCCATGGTCGAGGCGGTCGGTCAGCTAGGCTTTGACTATGTCGTGATTGACAACGAACACTCCGCCATTAGTGTCGAGCATACCGAGCACCTCATCCGCGCGGCCGAGACGGCCGGCGTGGTACCCATCGTGCGCATCGCCGAGCTGAGCCGCGCTGTGATCACCCGGGCGCTGGACTCAGGCGCGGGCGGCGTCATCGTCCCTCAAATTCACTCGGCCCAGTACGCCCGCTATGCCGTCGAGGCGGCCAAGTACCACCCGCTCGGTCGGCGGGGCATGGCGCAGGCACGCGCGGCGGGCTTCGGGATGACGCTGGGCCAGGAGTACTACGAGATGGCGAACCAGGAGACGCTGCTCATCATCCAGGTCGAGACGCGCGAGGCGGTCGAGCACCTGCCGTCCATCCTGGCTGTGCCGGGCGTGGACGCGATCCTCATCGGGCCGATGGACCTGTCGCAGAGCCTCGGCTACCCCGGCCAGATGGACCTGCCCGCCGTCCAGAGCGTCACCGAGCGCGTCATCCAGCAGGCCCGCGAGGCGCAGGTGCCCGTGGGCATCTACGTGCCCGACGCGGAGAAGGCGAAGGTCTGGCGCGACAAGGGCGCGCGCCTGCTGCTGATGAGCACCGACCTGCACCTGATGGCGCAGGCGGCGCGACGGGAGTTGGAGGTCTGGCGGGGGTAAGAGAAGGGGGTGGCGGACTACCACCCCCTACCTTCTCGGCGTAGCCGTCGGGCGGCTCGGTCCGTTCGACGGCGTTTCTGTGGGCGCGGGGCGCGCAGTGGCCGTCGGGTCGGGTGGGCGGGGCGTCGCCGTCGCGTCGAGTGGGCGCGAGGTAGGCGGCGGCGGTTGCGTCGGTATCTTGGTGATTTCAACCACGCGGAGCGTCGGCGTCGGAGGCGGGACCGACGAGGCCACCGGGGTGGCGGGTGACAGCGTCGGCGGGGGCGGCTCTGTCGCCCGAGGCTCGTCCGTCGGCACCGGCGTCCGCGTCGGCTCGATGATGGGCGTCCAGTTGATGGTGATGGTCGGCCGCGCCGTCGGCCCCAGCGTGGGTTCCGGCGTATGCGTCGCGGGCGGCAACGGCGTTGCCGAAGGCGGGACGGGCGACGGGAGTGGGGCGGGCGTCGCGCTCGGGGCCGGGGTGGCCGTCGCCGGCGGCAGGGGTGTCGCGGTCG
>CAZFUK010000445.1:0-4789 GCA_964522005.1 uncultured Anaerolineales bacterium
AGTGTCATGCTGAGCCGAAGGCGAAGCATCTCGCCTCACGTGAAGCGAGACTCTTACCCCGATTACGGGGCACAGGTCGCTTGCTCAGCATGACAATCAAAAGCGTTTCTGACTTCAACATCTGCCACTTTGGTCACGGGGCGCCCAGGACGACAGGCCGGCCTACTCGGCGTCCGTCTGGCTCTTGGGCGCCGTCGCGCCGCGCTGGCCGAGGCGCGCGCGGACGAAAGCGTTGATTTCCTGCTTGTTGTCCTGGTACAGGTGCCACGCGGGCGGCGCCACCGAGACGATGATAATCAGGGCGATGATCGGCAGCAGGTACTTGTCAATGTCGGGGATCCACTCGCCCAGGAAGTAGCCCGCCACCGTCACGCCGGCGCCCCACAGCATGCCGCCGATGACGTTGAAGAACACAAAGCGCCCATAGTTCATGTGGCCGACGCCCGCGACAATGGGGGCGAAGGTGCGGACGACGGGCATAAAGCGGGCCAGGATAATCGTCTTACCGCCGTGCTTATCGTAGAAATGCTGGGCGCGGACGATGTGCTTTTTGTGGAAGAATAGCGAGTCTTCGCGGTTGAAAAGACGCGGGCCGACGCGGCGCCCGAAGACATAGCCCACCTGGTCGCCCGCGATGGCCGCCACGACGACGAGCAGGACAAGCAGCGACAGGTCGAAGACCTTATGGCCGATGACCTTCTCGGCGGCCGGCGAGGCCAGGATACCCGCCGTGAACAGCAGGCTGTCGCCCGGCAGGAAGAAGCCGAAGAACAGGCCCGACTCCGCGAACACAATCAGGAACACGCCCAGGTAGCCCACACTAATCAGGAGTTCTTTCAGGTCAAAATGTGGCACTCGTGTACACCTTTCTGCTGCGGCTGTGGACAACGGGGTCCACCGACCGTATCACGTGGATCGCGCCCTCAACGGCGCGGCGTCCTCCGCCAAGCGGCGGTTAGGCCGCCGTTTTCGCCAATCCGCGCCCTGAACGGCGCGGCGTCCTCCGCCAGGCGGCGGCGCTTAGGCCGCCGTGCCACGAGGCGCGGTATAGAGGCCCTGCGCGAAAATGTAGGCCTCCACCGCTTCGGGCATTTGGTACTTAATCGGCCGGCCCTCGCGCACGCGGCGCTGGATGTCGGATGAGGCGAAGGCGATGCCGGGGATGGGCACAAACTGGAGCGCGTCGCCCAGGCCAGGCACGTCGGCTTCCAGCTTGGTCAGGTCCACTTCATAGCGCGGGCGGTCCACCACGACCAGCCGCGCCAGTTGGCCCAGCCGTTCGGGCTGGTACCACGACGCCAGGTTGCCCAGCGAGTCGCGGCCCATGACAAAGTAGAGGTCGGTGTCCGGCCACGCCTGGTGCAGGTGCTCCAGCAGGTGGACGGTGTAGGACGGCCCCTCGCGGCGAATGTCAATGTCCGAGCACTCGAAATAGGGGTTCGACCGCACGGCGATGTCCACCATCGTCAGGCGGTGCTCGGCGGCCGACACGGTCTGGCCCATCTTGTGCGGCGGTGTTCCGGCCGGCATAAACACGACCTTGTCCAGCTCGCACACAACCCGCACTTCCTCGGCCGCCACCAGGTGACCGTAGTGGATGGGGTCAAAGGTGCCGCCGAAGACACCCACGCGCTGCCGAGCCACTTATTCCCACTCCAGTTCAACGATGTCAGCGATGTGGACGGTGTCGCCCTCGCCCGCGCCGGCGTCGGCCAGTGCCCGCTCAACGCCGATGGCGCTGGCGATGCGGTGGAAGCGCTCAATGGCGTCCGGGTTGTCCCAGTCGGTGCGGCGCGCGGCCCGCTCGATGCGCGGCCCCGTCACGCGGTACACGCCGGGGTTGACCTGCACCACCTCAAAGAAGTCCTCGTCCACCGCCGGGCGCAGCACGGGCGTCTCCGCCAGCGGCTCCGGTTCGGGCGCGGTCGCCAGGGCCTGGGCCACGGCGCGCAACAGGTCGCGCACGCCCTCGCCGGTCGCCGCCGAGATGGCATAGACCGGCAGCCCGCGTTCCTGCATGGCGGCCTGCACCGTCTCCCACTTATCTCTAACGTCCGGGATGTCCATTTTATTCAGGGCCACGAGCTGCGGTTTGCGCGCCACGCGCTCATCAAAGGCGTATAGCTCGTGGTTGATGGTCTCGAAGTCGTCCAGGGGGGTGTCGGACAGGCCGTTGAGGAGGTGAACCAGGACGCGGGTACGCTCGATGTGGCGCAGGAACTTGGTGCCCAGCCCCGCGCCCATATGCGCGCCCTCAATTAGGCCGGGAATGTCGGCCAGGACCATGACGCGGTCGTCTATCTCGGCCACGCCCAGGTTGGGTTCGAGGGTGGTGAAGGGGTAGTCGGCGATCTTGGGGCGCGCCGCGCTGACGGCGGCCAGCAGGGTGGACTTGCCGGCGTTGGGCAGGCCGACGATGCCCACATCGGCAATCAGCTTGAGTTCCAGGGTGATCCAGCGCTCCTCGCCTGGCTCGCCCTTCTCCGCGAAGCGCGGCGCCTGGTTGGCGGCCGAGGCGAAGGCGGCGTTGCCGCGCCCGGCTTTGCCCCCCTGCGCCACGACGAGTTCCTGGCCCGGCTCAATCAGGTCGGCCAGCAGGTTGCCCTCCTCGTCGCGCACGACCGTGCCGACTGGGACGGCCACCCGCAACGCCTCGCCGTTGGCGCCCTGGCGGTCGCTGCCGCCGCCGTGGCCGCCGCGCTCGCCCTGGAAGTAGGCGCGGCGCTTAAAGTCAATCAGCGTCTGGAGGCGCTTGTCGGCGACGAGGACCACATCCCCGCCACGCCCACCATTGCCGCCGGACGGACCGCCGCGCGGCACAAACTTCTCACGACGGAAGGCGACGATGCCATTGCCACCGTCGCCCGCTTTCACCCGAATCTTTGCTTCATCAAACAGCACGTCTGCAACTCTCCGGCCTATACGGCGTATTGTAGAAGGATACTCATAAGTGCGGGGTCGGTCAAGATACGCGACGGCCCCTGCTTCGGCATGGAGAGTCAGCAAGTGTTGGGCCGTTGTGCTCTACGGCATCCCACTTGCTCTAGGTAGGTTATGGTTGGGCGCGCTGTATCCCCTCTCCCAGAGGGAGAGGGAGAGATAAGAGGAGAGAAGGGCATGAGTGGAGACTTCGGGCAAGCGTTGCTGAACTTTTTTCAACTCCTGATTTGGGTTTCTCTCGTCGCGGGTGTGTTGGCCGCCCTCATGCTCGCCTGGACGTACCGCGACATCCGCCGCTTGCAGATTCCGGCCAACGCCGGCTTCTTCGGCACGCTGCGCATCATCCCGCTGCGCGTGGCGATTTTCCTCGACCTGCTCGACCTGGCGCTGGACAGCTTCGCCGCGCCGGTGGCCTGGCTGGTCCTGCGCTGGCTGCGCCTCGATGGCCTCCGCGCCCCGACCATCATCGAGGACTTGATCCCCGGCACCCAGTTAATCCCCACCATGACCCTGCTGTGGGTCGCCACCCGCGCCCTCAACCTGGGCCAGTTGCCCGCCGGCGTAGGCGACTATTGGCGCGACGCGACGGGCCTGCCGGCGGGCCAGGGCCAGGTCATCGAAGGCCGCACCGTCCAACGCTAAGCCGCGAGCCATCCCCACTTTTGGAGACAAGCGAGTATAATAGGGGCCATATCGAGGGTGAGGGCATCGAGGGCCAGGGACGTAGGGGCGAGGTAACCTCGCCCCTACTCGCCCCTACGTCCCTTGCTCCACCATCCCTCGTTAAGGAGGTCACCGTGTATGAGCTCCCGACGCTGCGCGACGTGTATCGCGCCCGACGGCAGATTCGCCCCTACCTGAACCCGTCCCCCCTGCGCCACTCCATCGGCCTCAGCGAGTTGCTCGGCGCGGAGGTCTGGGTCAAGCACGACTCGATGCTGCCCACCGGCGCGTTTAAGGTGCGCGGCGGGGTCAACCTCGTGTCGCAGTTGAGCCAGGCCGAGCGGCAGGCGGGCCTCATCTGCGCTTCGACCGGCAACCACGGCCAGTCCATCGCCTATGCCGGCCGCCTGTTCGGCGTGCCCGTCATCGTCGGCGCGCCCGAAGGCGCCAACCCGCTCAAAGTGGCGGCCATGCGTGCGCTGGGAGCGGATGTCCTGCTCCAGGGGCGGGATTTTGACGACGCGCGCGAGAACGTCGAGCGGCTGGCCCAGGAGCGCGGCTACCGCTATGTCCACTCCGGCAACGAGCCGCTGCTCATTGCGGGCGTGGGGACGCACACGCTGGAGATTGTCGAAGAGCTGCCCGACGTGGACGTGGTCATCGTGCCCATCGGCGGTGGCAGCGGCGCGGCGGGCGCGTGCATCGTCGCCAAGGCCGTGGACCCGCGCATCCAGGTCATCGGCGTCCAGTCCTCAGCCGCGCCGGCCGCCCATCTGTCGTGGCAGGCGGGTGAACCCCGCACCGCGCCCATGGGCACCTTCGCGGAGGGGCTGGCGACGCGCACCAGCTTCGACCTGCCGCAGCAGATTCTCCGCCACAGCCTGGACGACTTTGTCCTCGTCTCGGACGACTCGTTGCGCGAGGCCATCGTCCTGATGCTCGAACACACGCGCAGCCTGCCCGAAGCGGCCGGCGCGTCGCCCCTGGCGGCGGCCCTGACCATGCGCGAGCGGCTGGCGGGCAAGCGAGTCGCCCTGATCCAGAGCGGCGCGAACATCACGCTGGGCGGACTGCGCGAGGCGTTAGGCATTTAGACGCGGCGTGACTATAATCGGTGGAGACTACACACCGGGGAAAGGATCGTGAAGCATGGCGAAGCAAGGGAAACGAGCAGGGACGACGGCGA
>CAZFUK010000446.1:0-4787 GCA_964522005.1 uncultured Anaerolineales bacterium
TCTTCGCGCGACAGGGCGTAGACCCAGTAGACGCGGCCGTCGCGTACCATCTCGTCGCTCAGCCGCAGGCCGATGCGCTCGGCCACGCGGCGCGAGGCCTCGTTGCCCTGGCGAATCAGGCAGATGAGGCGGCGCAGGTTGAGCGTATCGAAGGCGAAGTCGCGCACGGCCGAGGCGGCTTCAGTTGCCAGCCCCAACCCCCAGTAGTCGCTCCTGAAGTCATAACCGAGTTCCGTCTCCAGCCGGCCGAGAACCTCCATGTGCTCCAGGCCGCAGTCCCCAATCAGCAAGCCGCTGTCCTTGAGGACGACCGAGAACAGGCCATAGCCATAGCGGTGCTGGTGCTCCAGGTTACGCCGCACCCACCACTCCATCTGGCCCCGGTCGAAGAGGACACCGCCAAAGGAGGCCATCACTTTGGGGTCGGAGAAGATGGGCAGCAGCGCGTCCACGTCGTCGGCGCGCATGGGGCGCAGCAGGAGCCGCTCGGTTTCGAGAGTGTGGGGCAGGATGGGCGTCACGGTGTCCTCGTTTCAGGCAGCATCAGCACTGGCATCATTATAGCATGATAGAGTGCTTTTCTGTACTTGACCCAGACCGCTCTCTCTACGTCCCGGAGCGGTGGCACGCAACATGCATTATACGCAGCACGAAGCCGGCCGTTTGGACGAGGTGACGTATGTGTGTCCTGGTCGTTGAGGATAATGAGAGTATTCGCGAGTTGGTGGCGTTAACGCTAGAAGATGCCGGCTATGTGGTGGTGCGCGCGCGCGACGGGCAGGAAGCCCTGGAGGCGCTGGCCGACGTCAGCCCATCCGTCATCCTGCTCGACATCCAGATGCCGCGCATGGATGGGCTAACCTTCGCCTCGGTCTACCGCCGGCGGCGCCAGGGCGCGCCCATCGTCATCATGACCGCCTCCTCCAACCCGGCTCAGGCCGCCCGCGAGGCCCAGGCGGCCGCCTATCTGGCCAAGCCGTGTGAGACGGACGAACTTCGGTCACTCGTCCCGCGCACGGCGGCGTGAAGCCGTTGACGGTACTAACACAGCGCCCTGGTCAAGACCGCCTTGACCAGGGCGCTGCTTGTTCTAGCCTAGATAGCGGTCCAGGAAGTCGCCAATGGCGGGGTAGGCGACGAGCTTGTTGGCGAGCTTGACGATACCGTGGCCCTCGTCCTCGAAGCGCAGGTACTCGACCGGGTGGTTCCGCGCCCGCAGCGAGGCCACCATCTGCTCCGCCTCGAAGATGGGCACGCGCGGGTCGTTAGCGCCGTGAATGACCAGCATCGGCGCGGTAATGTGGTCCACCTTGTGAATGGGGGAGATGCGTTCCAGCAGCTCGCGGTCCCGCTCCAGGCTGCCATACTCCGACTCGCGGTGGCTGCGGCGGTAGGCGCCCGTCCGCTCCAGGAAGGTCACGAAGTTGCCGATGCCCACGATGTCCACGCCCGCCGCCCACAGCGCTGGGTACTCGGTGACGGCTGCCAGCGTCATGAACCCGCCGTAGCTGCCGCCCATCACCGCGATGCGCCCGGGGTCCGCCCCGCCCTGCGTCGTCAGCCACTCCACGCCGGCCTTCAGGTCGGCCACCGAGTCCATGCGCTTCTCGACGTCGTCCAGGTGGGTGAAGACGCGGCCATAGCCCGTGGAGCCGCGCACGTTGGGCGCCAGGACGGCGTAGCCGCGATGGACAAAGTAGGCGATGACGTTGTTGAAGTTGGGCCGCGACTGGCCCTCCGGCCCGCCGTGGACATAGACGACGACGGGCAGCTTCGCGCCGTCAGAGGGGTGGCGCGGGACGTAGTAGAGGGCTGGAATTTGGCGGCCATCGAAGGTGGGGTAGCGCACCACCTGTGGCTCGACGAGTTCAGCGCGGGGCACGCCCGCCAGGCTGCTGTGCGTCAGTTGCCGCACGCTGCCCCCCTCTTCCCCCAGTGTCACCAGCCACACATCCGGCGCCCGCGTCCCGCTGCTCAGACAGACGGCCAGACTCCGACCATCCGGCGACCAGGCCACGGCGCTGTCGGCGCGCGGGTCGCGGCAGACGGGCAAGACGGTGATGACGCCACGGGGCAAGCCGTCGGGTAGGGCTACGTGCTCCCCCGTCGCCACATCCAGCACCCGCAGCTCCGACCAGCCATCCAGATTGACCGTGTAGGCCAGGCGCCGGCCATCGGGCGACAGGGCCGGGTTCTCCACGTCCCAATCAGGCGCGTCCAGGACGTGCCAGGTGCGCGGCGCCACGTCGAGGCGCACCAGGGCGGCCTTGTCGCGGTCCTGGTCGGTCGCCAGGTAGAGGCTCTCGCCGTCGGGCGACCACTGCACGCCCTCATAGACCGCCTTGCCCATGTGGGGCGTCAGGTGCGTCGCCTCTCCACTCGCCAGGTCCAGCAGGAGCAGGTCGTTGTCGAGGGAGCGGTTGACCCGTATCAGGACCAGCCGGCCCCCATCCGGCGACAACGGGCCGGCGTAGACCGTGGCGTCGGCCTGGTAGACCAGCCGGGTCTCGCCCGTGTCCAGGTCGCACAGGTAGGCGTCGAAGTAGCGCGGGTCGCGGCGGTTGGAGGCGAAGGCCAGGTGGCGGCCATCGCGGGACCAACTGCCCCAGTAATTCATGGCGTCGGGGCGGTTGGTCAGGTCCCGCACCTGCGCGCCGTCGGCGGACAGGAGGTAGAGCTGCTGGAGTTCGTTGCCGCCCGTGTCCATGCCGAAGATCAGGCGGCCATCCGCGCCGTACCGGGCGAAGTTGACGCGCTCGCTCTCGAAGGTCAGTTGCTCCGGCCAGCCGCCCTCGGTGGAGATCGCCCAGGCCTGGGGCACGCCGCTCATGTCGGTGATAAAGGCGACCCGCTCGCCCGTCGGATGGAAGCTCACGTTGCCGGCGGCGCGGATGTTTAGAAACCGGGCAAACGATAGGGTGGAGGTGTGTGTCACTTCTGTCTCCTCACGTCTTCAGGTCATACTGCGGTTAGTGCAGGCCCTATTTACTACCATGACTGTCGCTAAAAGTCAACCATGACGGCTGAATCACCAGGGCGACCCCTGGCGAGAGGCCGCCCTGTGTGTTTTGGCTTGACCCGCCCGGCTATAATTTAGGCATGCTGCCCGAATCCACCAAGCAAGGCCGCTGCGAACTGTGCGGCCGCCAGCCAATCCGCATCACCCGCCACCACCTCGTCCCTGTCAGCGAGGGGGGACGGGGGGGGCCGCTGGCCGACCTATGCGCCGCCTGCCACAAGCAGATTCACACCCTGTTCACCAACGAGGAGTTGCTGGCGCTGCCCTCCGTGGCGCGGCTGCGCGACCACCCCGCCGTACAGAAGTACCTGGCCTGGGTGCGCCGCCAACCGCCGGAGACGGGGGTGAGGGTGCGGCGGGGCCGAAGATAGAAGATAGAGGATAGATGATGGTTAGGATAGTGGAGGTCTCATTCCTTTTGGCCTGAGGCCGTACGGCAGAAATCTTCAGAACGGGCTATCATTCTATTCAACATCGCGCCAATGTGCTGCCAACGAGCATCAAGCTCACGATGTTTATCTGGCGTAATATAGCCACACGCGAGGGCATGGTCCAGCCAGGATTGCGTCTCCATGGCTTCCCCAAGCGCATCAGTCAACTTTAGAACAAACGAGCCTGGATAGCGTCGCTTGCCCCACGCTTCAGCAATCAAGGCATTCACGGCACGTGACGAACGACGCACCTGATCCGTCATCGAGTAAGCCTCTTCCCGCGGGAAGAGGCGGGTCAGTTGGAAGATGGCACTCGCCTCTGCGAGAGCCAATTGGTAAACATGCAGGTCGCGGAAGCTTTCGATGGCTGCCATATCCCCCCACTTGTCGCCTCGATCCTCTATTCTCCATGCTCTATCCTCTATATTTCCCGCGCGCGTCGTTCCAGCGGACGGTCAGGAGTTCGCGAATCATGCGCACGGTGTCCTGGAGGGGGCGGACGCGGCTGTCGGACTGGTAGTACCAGTGGACCGGAATCTCGACGACGCGGTAGCCCCGCTTGAGGGCGATGTAGAGCACTTCGACGTCGAAGCCCCAGCCGGTCAGCGTCTGGCGGGCGAAGACATCGCGGGCGACGGCGCGCTTGAAGCACTTGAACCCACACTGGGTGTCCTGGAAGCGGGGAATGGCGATGACCTTGACCAGGAAGTTGAAGACGCGGCCCATGACGTGGCGCAGCGGCGGCTCGTCGTAGCGCACCGCGCCCGGCGCTTCCCGCGATGCGATGGCGACGTCCCAACTGGGCGGGCCGTCGGGGAAGAATTTGTCCAACTCGGTGATGGGCATGGACAGGTCGGCGTCGCACATGAAGAGGTAGTCGCCCTGGCAGGCGAGCATCCCCTGGCGGACGGCGTTCCCCTTACCGCGCATCTCGCTCCGCATGAGCTTGACACTGGGATACTCGGCCATGTAGCGGCGGACCACGTCGGCCGTCGTGTCCGTGCTGCCATTCTCCACCACGACAATCTCGGCGGTGTAGGGTTGACGGGCGAAGTAGGCCACAATCTTATCGAGGGTCGCGGGCAGCCGCCGCGATTCGTTGTAGGCCGGAATGATGACGGAGAGAAAGGGGGCGGTGGGCGTCGTGTCGGACGGCCCCGCCGCGGCTTGCCGCGACACGTCCATACTGAGTCCTTGTCGGTGAATCGGAGTAGCCCCAATCATACTCGCCCGCTCACGGCTAGTCAATCAGCAGGCGGTCCAGGTCGGCCAGGTCGGCCAGCCGTGTCGCCTGGACCTGGCGGCGCTTGCGCCACACCGCCCGTAGGCCAGCCAGG
>CAZFUK010000447.1:0-4787 GCA_964522005.1 uncultured Anaerolineales bacterium
ACATTCGGAATGTTCTCCGCTTCGCAGAGGTCGATTCCGACCTGGCGTTCTCAGCGTGACACCCCCAGGCCGGCCGGTCGGGAAGGGCGTGAGTGTCGGGTCGCCGTAGAGGGTGAAGGTCAGGCTGGCCTTGTGGTCCTCGGCGTCCAGGTAGCCCTGGCGGGCGGTGATGGTTTCGACCAGGCCCAGCTTGGCGCGCCGCAGCGCCTCGCCGACGCTCTGGCCGGCCTGAACCTCGGTCCAGAACAGGTAGGCCAACTGGTCGCTGGCCTGGAGCGGCTCGCTCAGCCCGCCGTAGGCCAGGGCGGTGGCGCCGACGAAGGCGGCGGCCTGGGTGGCGAGGAAGCGCAGGGCCAGGCTGGTCGCCGACGTCTTACCCTCGATGGCCGCGCCGTAGCAGGCCGCGCTGAACACGACCAGGCGGTGGCCGTGGGGCGACGGCGTCAGGGCGTCGGGATGTAGGGCCAGCGGGAAGTGCGGGTAGTCGGCCGCCAGGAGCGGGTCACGCTGGCCGTACCAGCCGGGGGCGTCGGGCAAGCCGTGCAGGTTGAAGTAGGCCGGGCAGAAGCCGTCGGCCTGGACGCGCGGGGCCTGCTGGTGGTCCAGCGGCGGCGACATGCGCAGGCGCTGGGGCGTGTCGAGGCTGGCGAAGACGGCGCGGGCCGAGTGCCGCCAGACCGAGGCGGTGTAACCGATGGCCGGGGGCAGGGGGGCGCGATGCCGAGGCCCCCGCCAGCGTGTCCGAGCGCGCCGGCTCGCCTGGTGCGCCTCACCGGTGGCCTGAATCAGGCGCACCAGGAAGGCGGCGTCACCGCCGTCGGGCAGACGGCCCACGGCGCGGGTCGGGGCCAGGAGGCGCGGACCGGCCAGGGGCGCGTCGCTGGCGAGGGGGCCGTCGTCGTCGTCGCTGGGGTTGGCGACGCGGCCAAAGGGCACCATGTCCGGGCCGCCGACGAGCAGCAGGCTGCGGGTATGGGGCGCGAAGACGTCGAGCCAGGCCGCCCAGACCTCGGCACGGTCGGGCGCGGCGAGGGCGGTCGCACCAAAGGGGGCCAGGCTGACGGGGTCGTCCACGTAGACCAGGTCGCGGCCGGTCAGGTGAGCCAGGCCGAGCAAGGCGTGGTTGACCCGGTGGAAGCCGGCCGGTCCTAGCTTCTGCTCCAACCCGCCCCGCGTGGCGAGAATGAGGTCCTCGGTGGGGACGCGCAGCGGCGCGGGGCGGGCGAGACCCCAGGCCAGGTCTTCCAGGCGGAGCCGGGCGGTGTCAACGTCGAGCATGGCTAAGCCTCCTTCCCCATGCGCCGCGAGCGGCGGTCGAGGAAGCCGAGCGCGCCGACGGCGGCGAGCTGGCGGTAGGCCTCGGCGTGGCCGGGGTGGAGACGGACGACGGCGCGGAACATCTCGGTGGCCTCGGCGTAGTCTTTGAGGTGCTTGAGGGCGAGACCGGCGCCCAGGTAGAGGGTCGGCTCGTCGGGGGCGCACTCGATGGCGCGGCGGTACTCCAGGAGGGCCTGGTCCATGCGCTGCTGCGCCTCGTAGCAGCGCGCCAGTTCGGCGTGGGCGGCGGCGTCGGCGGGCGCGAGGGCCGTGGCGCGTCGGAAGTGGGCAGCGGCCTTCTCGGTGTTGTCCAGCTTGAGGCACAGGCGGCCAATGAGCAGGTGCAGGTCGGCGCGCTCCGGCGCGGCCACCACGGCCTGCTGGTAGGATTGGAGGGCCTCGTCCAGCCGCTCCTCGGTCTCAAAGACCTGGCCTAGCTCGGCGTAGACCTCGGCGGAGGGGGCGGTCTGGGCGGCGCGGGTGAGCAGGCGCAGCGCCTCGGCGGTGTAGCCCAGGCGGCGAGCCAGGCGCCCGGCGGCCAGGAGGACGGTCTGGTTGGGCGCGAGGGCCAGGGCGTGCTGGTACTCGGTCAGCGCCTCTTCCAGGCGGTCGGTGGCGACATAAAGATCGGCCAGGGCGGTGTGAGTCGCGGCGGCGTTGGGTTCCAAGTGGAGGGCCGTCGTCAGCGCCTGCTCGGCGTCGTCGGTGTCGCCAAGCGCCGTGGCGGTCTGGGCATAGCGCAAGTGATGGGCGGGCGTGCCGGCGTCGAGGAGCCGGGCACGGTGGAAGGCAGCGCGGGCGGGTTCCAGTTGCCCGGCGGCGCGGTAGAGTTCGCCCAACTCGGCGTACCAGTCGGCGCGGTCGGGGGCCAGGGCGAGGGCGCGCTCCAGGGTCGCGGCGGCGACATCGGGCTGGCCGAGTTCGCCGTAGAGGGTGGCGAGGGAGCGCAGATAGGACGGCTCGGCCGGGTCGCGCTCGACGGCGGCGCGGAAGGCGTTGAGGGCGGCGACGCGGCGGCCGGCCAGCCAGTGGGCCTCGGCCAGGCGCGCGTGGTACACGGCGCGGTCGGGGTCGGCGGCGAGGGCCTGGGTCAACACCTGGACGGCGTCGTCGGGGCGGCTGGACGCCAGGAGCAGGTCGGCCAGGGCATAGGCGTAGCGGCCGGCGGCGGCATCGTGGGCCAGGGCCGTGGCGCGGCTGGCGGCGGCGAGGGCGTCCTGCGGCTTACCGGCCGCCGACAGGGCCTGAGCCAGCGCGGCCAGGGGCGCCGGGTTATCGGGGGCGAGGGCGGTGGCCTGACGGAGGGCGGCCAGACTGGCGGCGGTGCGTCCGAGCGCGCCGAGCGCCTGTCCCAGGTAGCACAGGCTCATGGCGTCCTGGGAGTTGAGGGCGACGGCCTCTTCCAGGGCCTGGGCCGCCTCGGCGTGGCGGCCGCGCACCAGGTGCAGCCAGCCGGCGGCGCGGTAGTCCTCGGCGGTGGGACCCGTCAGCGCGATGGCGCGGCACAGGGCGCGCTCGGCGGCGTGGAGGGCCGGCTCGCGCAGCGCGCCCACCCCATCGCGCTCGGCCACGGCGACCAGCAGGCGCGGCAGGAGGCGCAGGACTTGTGGGTCGGTGGGCGTGAGGGCGGCGGCGGCCAGACCGGCTTCGACGGCGGGCTGGGGGCGCCCGGCCTCGGCCAGGGCCAGCGCCAGGCGGTAGGTCGTCTGGGCGTCGCGCGGGGCGAGGCTCAGCGCGTGGGACAGCACAGCGCAGGCGCGGTCGGGCTGCCCGGCGGCGAGCAGGGTCTGGCCCAGGTCGCGGTAGAGGTCGGCGCGGCCCGGCTCTAGCTCGGTGGCGCGGGTGAGGGCGCTCAGCGCCTTGTCCCAGGCGGCTTCACCGGCGTACACCCGGCCCAACTGGCCGTACAGGTCGGCCTGGTGGCGGTCCAGTTCGACGGACTTTTCGAGGGCGGCGCGGGCCTGCTCGGCTTGACCGGCGGCCTGGTAGAGGCTCGCCAGGGCGGAGTAGGTCGTGGCCGGGGCGACGCCGAGTTGGGCGGCGCGTTCCCAGGCCGCGATGGCCGTGGCGGTGTCGCCGATGGCGGTGGCGGCGCGGGCGAGGTCGGCGTGGGCCGCGCCGTCGTCGGGCGACTGCTCGACGACGCGCTTGAGGGTCGCCAGGGCGGCCTGACTGTCGCCCAGCGCCAGCCAGAGGGCGCTGGCCTTGCGCCAGGGGACGGCCTGGTGGGGGGTGAGGCGGGCGGCAGCGTGCCAGGCTTCGGCGGCCTGGTCCAGCTTGCCGGCCGTCTCTAACGCCTCGGCCAAGAGGGGCGTGACCTCGACGGGGTCCGCGCCCAGGCTATGGGCCAGCTCGAAGGCGGCCAGGGCGGCGTCGGTCTGGCCCAGGGCGCGGCGGCAGCGGCCCAGCCCCAGCGCGGCTTGGGCGCGGTCCTCGTCATCGGAAGCGACCACCAGTTCGTAGAGGTCGGCGGCCTCGGCCCACTTCGCCTGGGCCGCCAGGGCGTCGGCCAGGGCGCGGCGCAGGGCCAGGCGGCGGCTCTCGGTCTCGGTCTCATCGTAGAGGGCGATGGCCTGGCGGTAGGCGTCTTCGGCCTCGGCCCACCAGCCGCGCGCGGCGTAGATCGCGCCGAGCGAGGCATGGCCGGCGGCCCAGTCGGGCCGGTCCACCAGGGTGGTGGCGAGGAGGTCGCTGGCCGTGTCCCACTGGCCCAGGGCGAGGGCGGCCTCGGCGGCGGCGTTGGCATAGTCGAGGCGGGTCGGGTCGGCGGCCAGGGCGGCCTGGTAGTGGCCCAGGGCCGGCGCCCAGTTCTGACGGACGGCCTCGATCTGGCCCAGGCGGTAGTGGGCCTGCGCCCAGCCCGGTTGGAGCGTCACGACGCGGGTCAGGTCGCCCGCCGCGCCGGTCAGGTCGCCGCGCCGCTGGCGCACCTCGGCCAGGTAGAACAGGGCCTCGGCCCAGTCGGGGCGGAGTTGGGCGGCCAGGACGAGGGCGGCGAAGGCGCGCGGGTAGTCGCCCAGGGTGAGAGCGGCGCGGCCGACTTCGTAGTGGGCGTCGGCCAGCGTGCCGTCGAGTTCAGCCGCGCGGCGGGCGGCGGCCAGGGCCTCGGCCGGCTCGCCCAGTTGGCGGAGGGCGGTCGCCAACTGGCAGTGGTAGGCGGCCACGTCGGGCGCGTAGGCGGTCGCCGCGCTGAGGGCGTAGCGGGCGGCCAGGGTGTCGCCCTGGGTCAGGTAGAGGCTCCCCAGCCGGCCCAGGCTCTCGGCGTCGTCGGGGGCCAGGGTCAGGGCGGCTTCGAGTTCGATGATGGCCGCGTCGGTCTGGCCGATGGCTGTCAGATGGTTCGCCAGGGCGAGCCGCCAGCGCCGCTCGCCGGGGTCGGCTTCGACCGCGCGGCGCAGCCAGGTCACCGCCGCGCCCAGTTGACCACGGGCGGCGGCCAGATCGGCCTGGGCGACAAAGGTGGAGGCGGC
>CAZFUK010000448.1:0-4780 GCA_964522005.1 uncultured Anaerolineales bacterium
CGCCACGATGACGAAGATTCGTGTACGTCGCATGGAAGCCTCTCTTCTCCTCCGTTGGGGGACGGAGGACAAAAGACGAAGGACGAACAGTCCTACCCCTTCGTCCTTCAGCTTTTGTCCTCCGTCAGGATACCTGTTGTTCGGCTGGCCCCAGGCTCAGATGCCCCACAATCGCCACCCAGATCGTCGCCAGGGCCAGGGCCAGCACCATATACAGCACAATGAGGGGCGGCGGAATGATGGTCAGCAGCGAGTTGCCCACCCGCAGCAGGGCCAGTCCCAGGTCGCGTAGCTGGAACAGCACCTCGAACAGCCAGGCCAGCAGGCCGAACTCCGGTTGCTGGACGAAGCCCCACACGCCGAGGGCCAGGGGGCTGAACACCAGCAGCCCCAGGGCCAGACCGCCCAGGCCCAGCACGAGCCAGCCGCCCAGGACGCGCCACGGGTTGACGGGCGCCGGCCGCGGCAGGCGGGCCATGACCCGCGCCGTGAAGTCGGCGGGCGGCTGCGCCATCGGCGGCCGCGCCAACAGGCGCTCGACGCTCTGGAGGCCCCGCCAGCGCTGCTGGCAGGTGGGACACGTCGCCAGGTGGGCCTGCAGCCCGGCCTCGTCGTGGGGTTGGCCGTCTAAGTGGAGTGACATCAGTTCACTAGCCCATTCGCAGCGCATGGCTCACCGGTCCTTTCGACAGCGTGGTGGCGGGAGCGGGAACGGCCCGACGGGGCGGCCTATCGGCGCGCTCGCTCGCTTCGAGGCTCTCGGCCAACATCAGCCGCGCGCGGTGCAGCCGCGACTTGATGGCGCTGACGGTGCTCTGGGTGGCCTCGGCGATTTCTTCATACGACAGGTCGTTCCAGTAGCGCAGGACGACGGGCAGGCGGTAGGCGGGCGGCAGCCCGTTGAGCGCGCGGCGCAAGGCCCGCTCCTGTTCGTTCTGCAGCGCCGTCTCCTCGGGTTCCGGCTCATCGTCGGCCAGGTCGTGCCAGGCCGGCTGGTCGTCCAGCGACTCTAGCGGCACGCGGCGCCGCCGCAACTGGTCAATGCAGTAGTGCGACGCGATGGACAGAATCCACGACGAGAACTTGCGCTCCGGTTCATAACTGCTCAGTCGGTCGTAGGCCCGCAAGAATGTCTCTTGCGCGGCGTCTTCGGCATCGCCCGGCGTGCCGAGCATGCGGTAGGCGAGGTTGTACACCGGGCCCTGGTAAGCCGACACCAGCCGGGCAAACGCTGCCTGGTCGCCCGCGCGTGCCTGCTCAATCCAGACGCGCTCGTGTTCCATTCCAACCCTCCCTGAATGAGAATACGCAGCCAGTCCAGCAAAGTTGCAACCGAAATCCCCCCGCTGTCGCTGGCACAGCGGTCCCCATGATATTGTACCCCGATTCGCCCCAGATGCGGAGGACACGCCGCCCACACCGGCCCCCCTGCCACCCGACACGCCCCGCCCAAACCGACAGGGGCCAGCTCGGCCGACCCCTCCCCCGGTAAGGGAGGGGTGTTCACTCCCCCTTCCTTCGCAGGGAAGGGGGCCGGGGGGTTAGGTCGTGGCTGGCTTCGACTTTGACACCGCCCTCGGCGCGGCTGGCCGCTGACTTGTCAAATCGGGCGGGGCGTGTACAATCTACACCAATCCCTACGCCCTACTCCCCGGAGCCGCCCATGCCCGCCCCCGACCGCGTCCTCCACCTCGTGGACCACTTCCACGCCAACCTGGCCGCCGTCAAGTCCGGCCTCTACAACGAAACCCAGGCCCGGCTGGAATTCATCAACCCCCTGTTCGACGCCCTCGGCTGGGACATGGACAACCGCCAGAAGCTCCCCCTGGACCAGCGCGAGGTCGTCCACGAGGACGCCATCCGCGTCGGCAAGACGCTCAAGGCCCCCGACTACTCGTTCCGCGTCGGCGGCGTGCGCAAGTTCTTTGTCGAAGCCAAGCAGCCCAACGTCAACCTCGCCCAGAGCGCCGCCCCCGCCTTCCAGTTGCGCCGCTACGCCTGGTCCGCCTCGCTGCCCCTGTCCATCCTCACCGACTTCGAAGAGTTCGCCGTCTACGACTGCCGCTACGAGCCAAACCAGTTCGACCTGCCCAACGTCGCCCAGGTGGACTACTTCAAGTACACCGACTACGCGGCGCGCTGGGACAGCCTCGCCGCCCGCTTCAGCCGCGACGCCGTCCTGGCCGGCTCCCTCGACCGCTACGCCGAGGAGGTCAAGGCCCGCAAGGGCGCCCTCACCGTGGACAAGGCGTTCCTGCGCGAGATCGAGCGCTGGCGCGACCTGCTCGCCCGCAACCTCGCCCTGCGCAACCCCGGCCTCAGCCACGCCGCCCTCAACTACGCCGTCCAGATGACCATTGACCGCCTCATCTTCCTGCGCATGGCCGAGGACCGCGCCATCGAGCACTACGGCCGGCTCAAGGGGGCTGCCGAGACGCCCAACGTCTACGCCAACCTCGTCTTCCAGTTCGCCCAGGCCGACGCCCGCTACAACTCCGGCCTGTTCCACTTCAAGCCCGAACCCGGCCGCGAGCACGAGGACCGCCTGACCCTCGGCCTGACCATTGACGACGAGCCGCTGCGCGACATCATCACCCACCTCTACTACCCCGACAGCCCCTACGCTTTTACCGTCATCCCCGTCGAACTGCTGGGCCAGGTCTACGAGCAGTTCCTGGGCAAGGTCATCCGCCTGACGCCCGACCACCGCGCCGTGGTCGAGGAGAAGCCCGAAGTCCGCAAGGCCGGCGGCGTCTACTACACCCCCGCCTACATCGTGGACTACATCGTCCGCCACACGCTGGGGCCGCTGCTGGAGGGCAAAACCCCCGCCGACTTCACGTTCGGCGCGACCAAGGACCACGGACCAAAGACCAAGAAGACCGCCACGCCCCCATCGTCAATCGTCAATCGTCAACCGTCAATCGTCAATCCCCAATCCCTCCGCGTCCTCGACCCCGCCTGCGGCTCCGGCTCCTTCCTGCTCGGCGCCTACAGCTACCTCCTCGACTGGTACCGCGACCAGTACGTCGCCGACGGCCCCGCCAAGCACAAGACCCGCCTGCGCCAGGCGGCCGGCGGCGGTTGGGGCCTCACCCTGGCCGAGCGCAAGCGGATACTGCTCGACCACATCTACGGCGTGGACCTCGACCCCCAGGCCGTCGAGGTCACCAAGCTGTCGCTGCTGCTCAAAGTGCTCGAAGGCGAGACGGACGAGACCCTCACCCCCCAGATGACCATGTTCCACGACCGCGCCCTGCCCGACCTGAGCGCCAACATCCAGTGCGGCAACTCGCTCATCGGCCCCGACTTCCTCGAAGGCCGCCCCTACGACCCCGACGAGGCCGCCCGCGTCAACCCGTTCGACTGGCGCGCCGCCTTCCCCGCCGTCTTCGCGGGCGACACCCCCGGCTTCGACGCCGTCATCGGTAACCCGCCCTACATTCGTATTCAGACCATGAAGGAGTGGGCGCCGTTGGAAGTGGAGCACTACAAGCACGCCTACCAGTCGGCCAGTAAGGGCAACTACGACATTTACGTGGTCTTTGTGGAACGCGGCCTGAGCCTGCTCAACCAGCACGGCCGCCTCGGCTTCATCCTGCCTCACAAGTTCTTTAATGCGAGTTATGGAAAGCCTATACGTGAAATCATCACTGATAGCAGTGCTCTAGTGGGGATTGTCCATTTTGGTGAACAACAGATTTTCGAGGGTGCCACAACCTATACTGCCCTTCTGTTCCTGAGTAAAGAAGGCGCTAAAGCAGTTGAATTCACTAAAGTGGACGATGTCTACAAGTGGCGGCGTGAAGGCGTGGCAGCGCGTGGCCTGTTGGACGCAAATCGCATTACAGCAGACGAATGGAACTTCTCGGTGGATGGTCGCTTCTCTCTGTTCGAGAGGCTGGCAATGATGCCTGTTAAACTGGGAGATGTAGCGCACATTTTCGTAGGAACCCAGACAAGTGCCGATGATGTTTTCGTCTTGGATGACTGCCATACAGATGGAAACTACGTAACAGGGAAGTCGGAGTCGCTTGGAAGAGAGGTTACGGTAGAAGCTACTGCTGTTCGGCCCTTTCTGCGTGGGAAACACATTCGTAGATATGCCTTGCCGATGACAGATGCCCGTCTAATATGTCCTTATGAGATTTCAAGTGAGAGTTTCCGTCTCATGTCAGAACAAGAGATGATGAGAGACGTTCCCCTAGCCTTATCCTATCTTCAGGAGAACAGGATTCAATTGGAAGGGCGCGAAAAAGGTCGCTTTAAAGGTAGTAATTGGTACGCCTTCGGCTATCCAAAGAGCATGGTCCTCTTTCAGAAGCGAAAGATCATCGTGCCAGATTATAATAATGTTGCTTCGTTTACAGTGGATGAAGGAGGCCACTTCTATAAAACGGGTTATGGCATCCTTCCGAGGAATATCCCTGAACATTCCTTCTACTTGCTTGGGCTTCTGAACTCATCTCTATTATTTGAATATCTACTATCTATTGGTACAAAACTGCGTGGTGGCTATGTCCGCTTCTGGACGCAGTTCATTGAGAGACTCCCGATCCGTCGCATAGACTTCGGCAACTCCGCCGACAAGGCGCGCCACGACCAGGTGGTCGCCCTGGTGGAGACGATGCTCGACCTGCACCGCCGACGCGCAGCCGCCGCCACGCCGGCCGAGCACACCCGCCTCGACCGCCAGATCCAGGCGACCGACGCCCAGATAGACCGCCTCGTCTACGACCTCTACGGCCTGACGGAGGCGGAGATTAAGCTGGTCGAGGGT
>CAZFUK010000449.1:0-4779 GCA_964522005.1 uncultured Anaerolineales bacterium
AGGAAGGTTCGGTTCTGCCCGCAACTTCCCCCCCTCGTTGAACTGTGCTAAAATACTCCGCATGGAGGTTCCATGCAACTCCGTGATTATGTCCGAGTCCTCCTCCAGCGCGGCTGGATTCTCGTCCTGGTGGCGGCGGTCGGCGCGGCCAGCGCCTTCCTGTTCAGCCGCTTCCTGGTGACGCCTGAGTATCGCTCCGAAGTCCTGCTCAGCGTCCTCTCTACGCGCACCGGCGACTACGGCTCGAACCTGGGCGCCAAGGCCGTCGTCAACAACTTCGCGGAGACGATCCGCCGCGACGACGAGCTAGCCGCCATGGTTGCCGACCGCACGCGCCTGGACCTGCCGCCCGACGCCCTCAAGGGCCGCATCCAGGTGGACCCCGACGAACTCAATGTGACGCTGCGCATCCGCGCCACCGACACCGACCCCATCATCGCCAAGAACATCGCCCAGACCTACGCCCAGTCCTTTGTCGAGATGCGCGACGCCATCAACCAGCGCATGGACCAGCGCGACCGCGTCGAGGTGCGGATTCTGACCAACGCCCGCGACGGCGAGAAGTCGAAGCCGCAGACGAAGGTGAATACCCTGGCGGGTGGCGTCCTGGGCGCGTTACTCGGTCTGCTCATTGTGTTCGGGTTGGAGTACATGGCGGCGGGCACCATGCGCGGCGTCGCCGACATCGAGCGCTACCTGGGAACGAACGTGCTGGGCGCGATTCCGGCCGGCATGGAGCCGGGCGAACGCCGCCCCCGGCCGCGCCCCCAGCCCGCCGACACGCGCACCAGTCCGGCGAAATAACGAGGCCCTTGTGACAGACACACGTTCGACCGTTGACCTCGTCACCCTCAGCCAACCCCACAGCGCCGCCGCCGAGGCCTACCGCACCGTCCGCACCAGCCTCGACTTCTCCAGCCTGGACCGCAGCCTGCGGACGCTGGTGGTCACGTCCGCCGCGCCCAACGAGGGCAAGTCCACGACGCTGGCGAACCTGGGCGTGACGCTGGCCCAGGCGGGCCGCCGCGTGGTCCTCGTGGACGCCGACCTGCGCCGCCCGTCCCTGCACCAGTTGTTCCGCCTGCCCAACACGGCAGGGCTGACAACCATGCTGCTGGACGAGAACACCCTGGCCGCCCCGCCGTTCCAGGCCGGGCCGGTGGACGGTCTGCTGGTGCTGACCAGCGGCCCGCTGCCCCCCAACCCGGCGGAACTCATGGCCTCGCGGCGCATTGAGACCATTGTCCAGACGCTGCGCGACCAGGCCGACATCGTGCTCTTCGACGCCCCGCCCCTCATCGCCGTGTCGGACGCCGCCACCTTGGCCGCCCGCGTGGACGGGGTCATCCTCGTCGTGCAGGCCGAGAAGACCAAGCGCGAGCACGTCCAGCGGGCCAAAACACTCCTCGACCGCGCCAAGGCCCACCTGATCGGCGCGGTCCTGACCGACGTGCGCCTCGACCGCAGCGTCTCGTACTACGGCAGCGAAGGAACTAACCCATGAGCCGGTGGGGGGGGAGTCAGCCATTATCCGCGCGCGTCTACCCACCTTTGCCTACGTCTTTCTACCTCTGCCTTCCTCCACCCGCCACCAGCAGGACATCTTGTTATGAAAGCCTTGATTCTCTCCGGCGGTAAAGGCACCCGCCTCCGCCCGCTGACTTATACCAGCGCCAAGCAACTCGTGCCGGTCGCCAACAAGCCCGTCATCGTGCGCGTCATCGAGACGGTACGCGCGGCGGGCATCACCGACGTGGGCATCGTCGTCGGTGACACGGCGCCCGACATCCAGCGCGCCATCGGCGACGGCTCGCGCTGGGGCATCAACGTGGAGTACATCCGGCAGACCGCGCCGCTTGGCCTGGCGCATGCGGTCGTGGAGAGCGAAGCGTGGCTGGGCAATAGCCGTTTCGTGATGTTCCTGGGCGACAACGTCATCCAGGGCGGCATCAATCAGTTGATCACCGAGTTCGCCGACAGCGACTGGAACGCCCAGGTGGTGCTGACGCAGGTGGCCGAGCCGCAGCACTACGGCGTGGCGATTATCGAGGATGGGCAGATTCAGCGCCTCATCGAGAAGCCGCGCCAGCCCCCCAGCGACCTAGCTCTCGTTGGCATCTACATGTTCGACCCCCACATCCTCGAGGCCGTCCACGCCATCCAACCCTCCTGGCGCGGCGAGTACGAAATCACCGACGCCATCCAGTGGATGATTGACCACGGCTACCGCGTCCACCCCTACATCCACACCGGCTGGTGGATTGACACGGGTAAGACGGTGGACATGCTGGCCGCCAACGTCCGCGTGCTGGACGAAATCGAGCCGTATTGCGCGGGCTATATTGACCGCGACTCGGCGGTGAGCGGCAAGGTGACCATTGAGAAGGGCGCCGAGATCATCAACTCGGTCATTCGCGGCCCGGCCATCATCGGCGAGGAGACGCGCATCGTCAACTCCTACGTCGGCCCCTTCACCTCCATCTACCACCACTGCGTGGTTGAGAACTCGGAGATCGAGCACTCCATTATTCTGGAGAATTGCGAGATACGGGACCTGCCCGCCCGCCTCGAAGACTCGCTCATCGGCCGTAACGTCGTGATTGGCCGCTCGCCCGTCAAGCCCAAAGCCTATAAAATGACGCTGGGCGACCACTCCCAGGTCGGAGTCCTCTAGATGAAAACCCTCCTCGTTTCCGGTGGAGCCGGCTTCATCGGCTCCAACTTCACCCGCTACCTGCTCCAGACCTACCCCGACCTGCGCGTCGTCGTCTACGACAAGCTGACCTACGCGGGTCGGCTGGAGAACCTCCAGGACGTCGCCGCCGACTTCGCCGGGCGCTACGCCTTCGTGCGCGGCGACATCGCCGACCGTGGGCTGGTCGAGGCGACCGTGGCCGAACACAGCGTGGATACGGTCGTCAACTTCGCGGCCGAGACGCACGTGGACCGCTCCATCCTGGACCCCGACGCCTTTATCCGCACCAGTTGCTTCGGCACCTATGCGCTGCTCGAAGTCGCCCGCGAGCGCGGCCTGCGCTTCCACCAGATCAGCACCGACGAGGTGTACGGCCACGTGCGCGAGGGCGCCTCGGTGGAGACGGACCCGCTCGCCCCGCGCTCGCCCTACTCGGCCAGCAAGGCCAGCGCCGACCTGCTCACCCTGGCCTACTTCGTCACCTATGGCGTGCCCGTGACCATCACGCGCGGCGCCAACAACGTCGGCCCGTACCAGTACCCTGAAAAGGTCGTGCCGCTGTTCGTCACCAACGCCCTGGAGGATAAGCCGCTGCCGGTCTACGGCGACGGCCAGCAGATGCGCGACTACCAGTACGTCCTCGACCACTGCGAGGCGGTGGACCTGGTGCTGCGGCGGGGCAGCCTGGGCGAGGTCTACAACGTGGGCACGGGGCAGGAGATGCCGAACCTGGAGATGGTCGAGATTATCCTGAACCGGCTGGGCAAGCCCCGCTCGCTGATTCACTTCGTGGAGGACCGCCAGGGCCACGACCGCCGCTACTCGCTCAAGGTGGACAAGCTAAAAGCGCTGGGGTGGACGCCGCGCCACTCCTGCCAGGAGGCCATCGCGCAGACGGTGGATTGGTACGTGGCGAACGAGTGGTGGTGGCGGCCCATCAAAGAGGGAGAGTTCCGCGCGTACTACGAGCGCCAGTACGGCAGCCGCCCGGTGCTGAGCGTCGGTGGGTAATACATTCTTTTGACCCAAACCGGACCCTATTAAGACCTACCTGAAGCCCAACTAGTCTACAATACCCGCTTACCCGCCCCCCTTGCGGAAAGCTCGGTTTATTTTTGCGTTCCTGTGTGGCTATGCTATAATCCGCCCCACTGTCCTGTTTCATGTGTGGAGGAGTCTGTATGGCGGTAGATGATCAAGTTCTCGGCAAACCCAAACGAGTCTCGGCCCGGGCGGCCCGCGCGGCCGAGGCGCCCCCGCCGCCCCCACCGGTCGCCGCCCCAGGTAGCGAGCCGACGGCGGCAGAGTCAGCCCAACAGGAAGTGACCCGGCGCGAGTTCCTCAACTACGCCTGGCTCGCCTCGCTGGGCATCTTCCTGGCCCAGATGGGCGCGGTAGCCTATCACTTCACCTTCCCCCGCTTCAAGGCCGGCGAGTTCGGCGGCACGTTCATGGTGCCGACCAAGGATCTGCCTGAGTTGACGGCCGGCCCGGCCGCCTACAACCAGGGCAAGTTCTGGCTGGTCCACACCGACCAGGGCGTCCTCGCCATCTATAAGGTCTGCACCCATCTCGGTTGCCTCTACGACTGGAAGCCGACCGAGGGCCTCTTCATCTGTCCGTGCCACGGCTCGACGTTCCAAAAGAACGGCGTGTACGTCCGAGGCCCGGCCCCGCGCAACCTCGACCGCTTCCAGGTCCAGATCAAAGATGGCAGTGGCGCGACCCTTGCCACGACCGACGCCTCCGGCGGGCCGGTGGCGCTGCCGAGCAACGCCGAGACCATCGCCGTGGATACTGGTAAGCTGATCACCGGCGCCCGTCACGCCTAGCCCGACAAGTAGTCGCCCTGGTCTATACCTAGCAGGAGAGACAACGGTATGCTCGGCCTCGATATCCGTTCGCAGCGCCAGAAGCTCCAGACCTGGCTCCAGAGGATGTTGTCTTGGACCTTCTGGCAGACGCTCATCACCGAGCGCCTGGAACACACCACGCGCGCCATCACCGGCGGCCTCAGCCCCTCCGAGATGGGGTCCATCCTGCGCGGCGTCGCCCCGACCGAACAGCCCAACCCGCGCTCCCGC
>CAZFUK010000450.1:0-4763 GCA_964522005.1 uncultured Anaerolineales bacterium
GGGGCGGCTCTACTATGCTAAAGCGGGCTGGATGCGGCGCAGCGGTATCCCTGGCCTGGGCGGCTGGTTTACCCAGAAGGCGCTGTCGGGCGGCGGGCCACTCATTGACCTGGGCGTCCACATGCTCGACCTGAGCCTGTGGCTGCTGGACTACCCCAAGGCCGTCTCGGTGATGGGCGCGACGTATGCGGAGTTTGGCCCGCGCGGGCGGGGCAGCTTCGGCGGGCGCTTCATCGCCGGGCCGGGCGGCTACGAGGTGGAAGACCTGGCGACGGCCTTTATTCGCCTCGAAACAGGTACGACCCTGCTCCTCGAAGCCAGTTGGGCCTCGTTCAGCCACTTCAAGGACGATTTTTATGTCCACCTGTACGGCGCGGATGGCGGGGCGGAGATGAACGTCAAGGAGTACACCGAGGTAGACACGCTGACGTTCTACGGTGAGGTAGCGGGCACGCCGGTCGAGATGAAGCCGACGGTCAAGGCAGGCTATGCCCACTCGCTCGGCATCGAGGAGTTCATGGGCGCCATCCGCGAGAACCGCCCCAACCTGTCGCCGCCGGAGCAGGGCCTGGCGCTGATGCAGATCATTGACGGGGTCTACCGCTCGGCCGCCGAGGGGCGCGAAGTACAACTGTAGGATGGCCCGTATAGGCGACTTCAAGACCTGTCAGGTTTTGGAAACCTGACAGGTCTCCACGTGGGTGTGAGGGCGCGGATATCGCGCCCAGGGCGAGGCGACCTCGCCCCTACCGGGTTAATCTTGGGGTGTGAGGGCGCGGCTTGGACCTATCAATCTTCATACTGGCGCTGCGCGAGACGGACCAGACGGCGCGTTTGCTGGCCCGTCTCGACCCTGTTTTACACGGTCTCGACATTCAGGGTGAGATTGTCATCCTCGAACCCGGTGGCCGACGAGACCCCCTCACCGCCGCCTGGCCTATCCGCCGCCTGGCCCTGCCCTCTTCGGCGGGCTATGGCGACGCGCTGCGGGCGGGCTTCGGGGCGACAGAGGGCGACTACATCCTGACGCTGGAAGCCGACTTCGACGGGCCGCTCGACTTCGTGCCCCGCCTGTGGGCGTGTCGGCGCGAGGCCGAAGTGGTCATCGCGTCGCGCTACGTGCCGGGCGGAGGCTCACAACAGCCGTCGGGCGAGGCGTGGCTGAGCCGGGGGCTAAATGGGCTACTGCGGCGCGGTCTCAGCCTGCCGGTGCGCGACTTCTCCAGCGGCTTCCGCCTCTATCACGCGGCCGCCCTGCGCGGCCAGCCCTTCCAGGCCCACGGCTTCGACATCGTCCAGGAAATCCTGGTGCGGGCGTATGCCGAGGGCTGGCAGGTCCTCGAAGTCCCGTTTGAGTACCACTCGCGCCGCCCGCACCAGAGCCGCGCCCTGGGCTTCGGGCTGGACTACACCCGCACCTTCTGGTCGCTGTGGACGCTGCGCAACTCCATCCTATCCGCCGACTACGACGACCGCGCCTACAACAGCCCCATCCCCCTCCAGCGTTACTGGCAGCGCCAGCGCTACCGCCACATCACCGAGTTGATGGGGGGCCAGGGGCCGGTTCTGGACGTGGGCTGCGGGTCGAGCCGCATCATCGGCGCCCTCCCGCCGGGCAGTGTCGCCCTGGATGTGCTGCTGCGCAAGCTGCGCTACGCGCGGCGCTTCGGCCGGCCGCTGGTCCACGGCACCGGCTTCCGCCTCCCCTTCCCCGACGCCTCGTTCCCCTGTGTCGTGTGTTCCCAGGTCATCGAGCACGTGCCGATGGACTCGCCCATCCTGGACGAGTTGGTCCGCGTGCTCGCGCCGGGCGGCCGCCTGGTGCTGGGCACGCCCGACTACGCCAACTGGGAATGGGTGGTGACGGAGAAGCTGTATGGCTGGTTCGCGCCGGGCGGCTACGCCGACGAGCACATCGCCCACTACACCCGCCAGGGGCTGCTGGACCACTTTACCGCGCGGGGCTTTACCCACGAGGCGACGCGCTACATCCTCAAGGGGGAGTTGATTCTGGCACTGAGGAAGACCGTCAGTCTTTAGTTCGGCTTCGGTCCGAAGATCTCGTTGAACAGAACGCGAATCTTGGCCCGGTCGGGGTAGAGGACGCGCGCCCCGTCGGGGCGGGTGACGTCGTAGACCATGTCCACGCCGATGGTGTGGCGCTGGATGTTGGACTGGTCAATGTCCTTCGCCAGGCTCGCCAGGGCCAGCATCTCGATGAGCGACATGTCCGTCTTCACCAGGCTGCGGTACTGGCCGATGAGGGCGGGAATCTTGGGGATGATGTCGGGCTGGAGGGCGCGGCGGCGCATGGCGAGCAGCACCTGCTGCTGGCGGTCGGCGCGGTCGAAGTCGCTGCCGGCCGTGTTGCGGCTGCGGGCGTAGGCCATGGCGATGTCGCCGTTCATGTGCTGGAGGCCGGGCTTGATGTCAATGACGCGGTAGCCGCAGTCGTCCGTCGGGAACTCCGGGTCGTAGAGGCGCGACTTGACATCAATATCCACCCCGCCGAGGATGTCAATGATGTCCTGCATCTGGTGCAGGTTGACAATGGCGTGGTAGTGGATAGGCTGGCCGAAGTTCTTCTCGACGGTATCCCGCGCCAGCTTGGCCCCGCCGCCCGGGTACTTGTAGACCTCGCCCCAGGTATAGGCCGTGTTGATGCGCTGCTCGGTGGGGATGCCTGGTATGCCGCGCCCTGGAATCTCCACCCACAGGTCGCGCGGGATGGAGACCAGGTAGGCCCGCTTGTTGTCCGGGTCAATGCTGACGATGATCATGGTGTCGGTGCGCGGCGCGCCGTCCACACACTGGCGGCCCTCGTCCGTACCCATGAGCAGGATATTGACGCGGCCCTTGCGGTTCCAGACCGGGCCGCTGGCATTGGGGCGCGGTTCGGGCGTGGGCGGGGGCGGGGGCGTGGCGGAGGGGGCGTCGGTGGGACGCGGCGCGCCGGCCGGCTGGTTCTGGGCGACCGGCTGCGTCGGTACCGTTACCGGCTCCGGTAGGGCGTAGTAGGCGGTGACCTCGCGGACGGTGGTGTAGAACAGGTAGCCGAAGTACAGGCCGCCGACGACAAAGGCCAGGAAAAAGGCGCTAAATAGGGTTTTCACCCAGCCCGACCGGGTCGGGGGTTGACCCGGGTATTGAGCCTCAGAGCGCGATGGCTCGCTAGGTTGCACGACTCCTCCTCACAACAGTCCAGACGAATTATAGGCAACCACAGGGCGGCGGCAAGTTTCCGGGCGAAGCCTACCCCCTCCCCAAGGGGGGCGTAGGGGCGAGGTCTCCTCGTCCGCTGCCTCCCCCTTCCTTCGCAGGGAAGGGGGCAGGGGGGTTAGGTCGGCTTGTGAAGGATGGGACCGAAAGTTGTCAGCCGGTGCCGAGTATGCTATTCTGTGTGTCACAACGCTGTTCCGGCGGCAAATGTTCCCTCCCCCCATGCGTATAGCCAGTTTTCTAATGTAGCCTGAACTACGGTCCACGACCCGCCACCCACCAACGATGCCCGACCTTCCGTTTCCCCGCCTACACTTCGGCGGCCTGCCCACCGCCCTCCAACCCATGCCCCGCCTGAGCCAGGCGCTCGGCGGTCCGCGCCTGTGGGTGAAGCGCGACGACCTGACCGACCTGGGCGGCGGGAACAAAGTGCGCCCGCTGGAGGTCCTGCTGGCCGACGCCCTCAAGCGGCGGGCGACGCATCTCGTCACGTTCGCGGGCGGTCCCCAATCCAACCACTTACGGGCGACGGCGATGGCGGCGCGTCGGCTGGGCATGGAACCGCTGCTGGTCGTCTTTGACGATTCGCCTACGGCGCGGGCGCAGGGTAATCAACTGCTAAACTTGGTTCTGGGCGCGCGTGTGCTATACTTAGGCTGGCTCGGCAAGCCCGACCCCCGCCGCCGCATCGAGCAGTCGATTCGGCTCATGACGCTGCTGGCGGCGGTCTACCCTGGTCTGGCCGGCCCCCGCCGCTACGTGATACCCGTCGGCGGCTTCCACCCGCTCGGCGCGCTGGGCTATGTCGCGGCGGCGGCGGAACTGGCCGAACAGGCGAGTCAGCAGGGGGTGCGCCTCGATTATGTCGTGACGGCAGCGGGAACGGGAACGACGGCTGCTGGGCTGGTGGCGGGCTTTCAGTGGTTAGGACTGCCGACCCGAGTGATCGCGGTAGACGTGGGGCGGCTGTGGCACGACTTCCCAGGCTCGATTCGGCGGCTGGCCCAGGCGACGCTGCGCCGGCTGGGACGGTCTGACCGTATCCCGGCCGAGGCGCTGGAGTTCCACACTGACTATGTCGGGCCGGGCTATGCCATCCCCACGGTCCACGGCCTGAACGCGGTGCAGTTGACGGCGCGGACCGAGGGGTTGATTCTGGAACCGGTCTACACGGCCAAAGCGATGGCCGGATTGACCGGTTTAGTCCAGCGGGGGCGTTTCTCAAGGGAGGATACCGTCGTCTTTTTACATACGGGGGGATTGCCGGCCTTGTACGCCTACAATGATCATTTCAGCCGCTAGGAAGAGTATCCTAGCCACTTATCTATTCGTATGTCTAACAGAGACCTGACGCCCAACCTGAATGGGAACGCGGAGTGGGTGAGCGAGGAAGAAATCGTCTCGCTCATTCAGCGCGCCCAGGCGTATGACGCGCAGGCGTTTGACCGCCTGTACGAGGTGTACGCCCAATCCATTTTCCGCTACCTGTTCCACCGGCTCAACGACCGGACGGTGGCGGAGGATTTGACCGGTGAGGCGTTCCT
>CAZFUK010000451.1:0-4758 GCA_964522005.1 uncultured Anaerolineales bacterium
TTTCGTCGGCCAGCAGGATGTTGGTGAACACCGGGCCGGCTCGAAACTCAAACGCGCCGGTCGGCTGGTGGAAGACGGACACCCCCGTCACGTCATTGGGGAGCAAGTCCGGCGTACACTGGAGGCGCTTGAAGTCCATGCCGAGGGACTGGGCGACGGCGCGCGCCAGCATCGTCTTGCCGACGCCCGGCACATCCTCCAGCAGCACATGGCCCTCGACCAGGAGCGCGACCACGAGCAGCTCGACTGACTCGCGTTTGCCCACAATCACGCGCTCCACGTTCTGGGTGATGGCCTGGGCGAGGGTCTGGACGGCGCTGAGGTCGGGCATGGGGCGGCTCCTGGGGGAAGATGCTGGGTAATGGACCGTCGGCAGGATGATGACGGATGACTTAGATTGTAATGACCTCTCTCCTGATGGGCAAACTCCCCCTACTCACCCACTACTACCCACGTACCCACCCTCATTTCTCGTTTAGGCCCGGTTCATGCTAGAATTAGAGATGTATGTCAAATTCAGGAGGGTGTAACCAACGATGACAGAGGAGACGATGGCGGGGCAAGCCGCGCCCGCCGAGGACACAACACAGCCCGCGACCGAAGCGCCGGCCCCCGTGGAGGCGCCGGCCGCGGCCAGAGCGCCCAAAGCGCCCGCCGAGCCGCCGCGCCTGCGCCTCAACCAACTCAAGCCGGGCAGCCAGATCAAGGGAACGGTCAAGAACATCGCCCAGTTCGGGGCGTTTGTGGATATTGGCGCGGAGCAGGACGGCCTGGTCCACATCTCGGAACTGTCCGAGAACCGCGTCCGCCGCGTGGAGGATGTCGTCAAGGTCGGCCAGGAGGTCGAGGTGAGCATCCTGGACGTGGACGTCAGCCGCAAGCGCATCAGCCTGTCCATGAAGCCGCGCTACGATGTCTATGAACGGCCCGACGACGACCGCGACGAAGAGACGCTCACGCCGATGCAGCTCGCCTTCCAGCGCGCCCAGCAGAAGCGCGACGCGCAGCAAGACGCGAAACGCGACCGCGAGAAGACCCGGGTGCAGCAAGAGGACATCCTGAGCCGCACGCTGCGCCAGCACAAGGACCGCAAGTAGGCTACGGGCGTGGGGAAGACCCACAGGCCACGCCCCCTCACACCAGCCACCCAGCTATGCCACTCTCCGTCGTGATTCTGGCGGCCGGCAAGGGAACGCGCATGAAGTCGCGCCTCCCCAAAGTTCTCCACCCCATCGCCGGCCGCCCCATGCTCCAGCACGTCTTACACACGGCGCGCCAGCTCCAGCCGACTGCCCTGGCAGTGGTCGTCGGGTCGGGCGACGACGTGCGGTCTGCCCTGGCCGACGGCGAAAGCGTGCGCCCGCAGGTGGTCGTGCAGGCCGAGCAGCGGGGCACGGGGCATGCCGTCGCCCAGGCCCAGGGCGCGGTCGCCGGTCGGGCCGATACCGTGCTAGTGCTCTACGGCGACACGCCGCTGCTGACGGAGGGGACGCTGCGGCGGCTGGCCGAGACACACGCCCACGAGGGCGCGACCATTACGCTGCTCACGACGCGCATCGCCGACCCGGCCCTGCGGCCCAACGGCCGCGTGGTGCGTGGCGAGGGCGGCGCGATTGTCGGCGTCGTCGAAGCGCCCGAAGCCACCCCCGAACAGCGCGACATAGACGAGTGCAACATGGGCATCTACGCCTTCCGCGACGACTGGCTCTGGCCCGCGCTGACGCGGGTCGAGCCGAGCGCGGTCAAGGGCGAGATTTACCTGACGGCGCTCATCGGCCAGGCCATCGCGGCAGGGCGGCGAGTCAGTTCGGTGGAGACGGCGGACGTGGGCGAGACGCTCGGCGTGGACACGCGGGCGCTACTGGCGGAGGCCGAAGCCGCGCTGCGGCGGCGGCTGACCCGCTTCTGGCAGGAGCGCGGGGTCACCATTGTGGACCCCAACACAACGTATATTGACGTGGAGGTGAGTATCGGTCCCGACACCACCGTGTTCCCCTCCACCCACCTCCAGGGCCAGACTCAGATTGGCGCGGGTTGTCGCGTGGGTCCCAACGCGATCCTGCGCAACGCGCGCCTGGGGGATGGCTGCCGGGTGGAAATGGCGGTAGTTGACGGTGTCGAAGTGGCTGCCCAGGCCGTGGTGGGGCCGTTTGTCCATCTCACGCCCCCCGCGACCCCATCCTGACCTGCCCATCGCGGCCACTGCTTTTAGAGGAGGATAGAGGGTTGGACCCTAGCAGTAGTTATTGGATCGAGATTGCGCTGTACATCCTGTTCTGGCTGATGACCGCGTTTGCGGCGGCCGGCGAGACGGTGATTACGGCGCTGAACCGCATCCGCGTCCAGACCACGATGGACCGAGGCGCGACGCGGGCGGAAGCGTTCAAAGGCATCTTAGGTGACTCGCGGCGGTCCCTGGCGACCGTCCTGGTCCTCAATACCCTCGGCCTGGTCGGAGGCGCCGCCTCGGCCACGCTCCTCGCCCTGGCCGCCGCGCCCGGCCCCAACCAGTACCTCACCGCCCTCAGCCTGATTGTCGTCCTGTTCCTGGGCCAGTTTGTGCCCAAGGCCCTGGCCGTGCGCTCGCCCGAACGCGCGGCGGCCCTCATCGCCCGCCCCCTGGACGTGATGGCGATGATCTTCGGCCCCCTGGTGCGGCTGGTCGGCTTCCTGGCGACGGGCGGCGCCGAGCGCGCCACCGACATGCTCGCCCGCGAGGAAGAGTTCCGCATGCTGGTGGACGTGGGCGAGGAAGAGGGGATCATCGAGGAGGAAGAGCGCGAGATGATCGAGGGCGTGTTTGACCTGGGCGATACCGTCGCCCGCGAGGTCATGATTCCGCGCATTGACATTGTCGGCATCGAGGCGCGCACGTCGCTGCGCGAGGCGCTGGACGTGGTCATTGGCTGCGGGCACTCGCGCCTGCCGGTCTACGAGGAGACAATTGACCAGGTCATCGGCCTCTTCTACGCTAAGGACCTGCTGCGCTACCTGCGCGACGGCAATATTGAGCGCACGGCGCGCGACATTATGCGCCAGGCGTACTTCATCCCCGAATCCAAGGCGGTCAATGACCTGCTCAGCGAGATGAAGCGCATGAAGGTGCACATCGCGCTGGTCGTGGACGAGTACGGCGGCACGGCGGGCCTGGTGACCATCGAGGACCTGATCGAGGAGATTGTAGGCGAGATCCAGGACGAGTACGACGTCGAGGACCCCATCAGCGAGACCATCTCGGCGCAGGAGATCATCTACGACGCCCGCGTGGACCTGGACGACGTCAACTACGAACTGGACCTGGAGCTGCCCGCGGATGGCAGCGACACCCTCGGCGGTCTCATCTATTCCCGCCTGGGCCGCGTGCCCGAAGTGGGGGATGAGGTCGTCATTGAGAACATTCGGCTGACCGTCCTGACGATGGAGGGGCGGCGCATTGGCCGCGTCAAGCTGGTCAACGAGCGGCCGAGGTCCAGCGACGACGACGCGGGCGCGGCGGGCGATGGCGGCACGGCCCCCCAGGATGCGCCTACCGCCAAGCCAGCCAACGGGGAGACATGGGACAACACGCGACGGGCGAACGGGACGGCATAGCGCCGCCAGGTATTGACACATCGCCGGTAGAAACGCGGTCTGGGGTAGAGACGCGACATGTCGCGTCTCTACCAGATGTCGCATCTCTCCTGGCGGCGGCGGCGCAGGCCCAGACGCAGGCCTACACGCCCTACTCGCACTACGCGGTCGGGGCGGCGCTGCTAACAAGCGATGGCCGCGTCTTCACCGGGTGCAACGTCGAAAACGCCGCCTACCCCCTGACCATGTGCGCGGAGAGGGTCGCCGTCTTCCGCGCCGTTGCGGAGGGCCAGCGGAGCTTTGTCGCGCTGGCCGTGGTGACGGCCAATGGCGGCAGCCCATGCGGCTCGTGCCGCCAGGTGCTGCGCGAGTTCAACGCCGGCGACCTGCCCGTCTTCATCGGCACGCCCGACGGAGAGTACCGCGCGACGACGCTGGCGGAGTTGCTCCCCGACAGCTTTGGCCCCGAGAGTCTGCCACGCACAAGCTAGTGGAGGGTAGGATGGAGACAGCTTCCTCGCGCCCGCTGCGCGCCGGCATCATCGGCTGCGGGGTCGGACGCTCCCATATCCGAGGCTACGTCGCCAATGGGGCTGAGGTAGTCGCGCTGGCTGGCCTGGACGAGGAGAGGTGCCGCCAGGCGCAGCAGGAGTACAGCATCCCCTACGTCTACCGCGACTACCAGGACTTGCTGGCGCGGGACGACCTCGACATGGTGAGCATCGCCGTCCCCAACTACCTCCACGCCGAGGTCGCCCTGGCCGCCCTCGAACGCGGGCTGCATGTCTGCGTCGAGAAGCCGCTGGCCCACACCGTGGCCGACGCCCAGCGCATTGTCAACGCCCCGCGCCGCCCCGACCAGCAGCTCATGATTATGTTCAACTGGCGCTTCCGCAGCGACTCGCAGGCGGTGAAACGCTTCGTGGACACGGGCGCCATGGGGCGGCTCTACTATGCTAAAGCGGGCTGGATGCGGCGCAGCGGTATCCCCGGCCTGGGTGGCTGGTTTACCCAGAAGGCCCTGTCCGGCGGCGGGCCGCTCATTGACCTGGGCGTCCACATGCTCGACCTGAGCCTGTGGCTGCTGGGCTACCCCAAGGCCGTGTCGGTGATAGGCGCGACGTATGCCGAGTTTGGCCCGCGCGGGCGCGGCAGCTTCGGTGGGCGCTTCACCGCCGGGCCGGGCGG
>CAZFUK010000452.1:0-4749 GCA_964522005.1 uncultured Anaerolineales bacterium
ACATCGTTGAGGCTTTCGAGGTGCTGGATGTTCATCGTCGTGAAGACGTTGACCCCGGCCGCCAGCAACTCCTCCACATCCAGGTAGCGTTTGGGGTGGCGGCTGCCCTCGACGTTGGTATGGGCCAACTCGTCCACCAGGACCAGCGCCGGGTGCCGCCTCAGCACGGCGTCCAGGTCCATCTCGGTCAGACGGCGGCCCTTATAGTCAAGCTGCCGTCGGGGGACGACCTCCAGCCCTTCCAGGAGCGCCTGGGTCTCGGCGCGACCATGCGTCTCGACCAGCCCCACCACGACATCCACGCCTTCGCGGCGTTTGGCCTGGGCCGCTTCGAGCATGGTGTAGGTCTTGCCGACGCCGGGGGCCGCGCCGAGGAAGATTTTGAGTTGGCCCCGCTGCTCCTGCTGGGCTGTGGACAGCAGCGCTTCCGGCGAGGGCCGCCGCTCCGAGGCTTCAGGCATCCTTAGTCCTCACGGTCCACCCCTATAATCACCACCGTCAGAGGTTACTTGTGCCCGGCCGCCCGTTGCAGCGCGTCCACAAACGCCTGCGGTTGGCTCACGCTGAGCAAGAGGGTGAAGCCTTCGCGGGTGGGCAGGGCGACCACCTGGGAGCGGTCGGTCACGAAGAGCAGCCCCGTCCCGCCCTGGCGCAGCCGGAACCAGCCGGCCTGATAGCCCGGCAGCCCCACGCCATTGGTCCGCAGCGTCGGTTGCAGGTCGAAGCTCTGGTCCAGGTTCACGATGCGCGCCTGCTCAGGGAGGAGGCTCGACCAGGGCAGGGTGCGTCCGTAGAGGGTGCCCTGGACGGCGAGGCCAGCGGGCGAGACTTCGAAGCGGGTCGCCCGGCTGGAATACGCGAAGAAGCCCAGCGGCAGCAGGAACACGACCAGCATTGTCCCGATGGCGGCCAGGACCCACAGGGGCTTGGTGGAGGCCGGCACGATGGAGAAGACCTCGGGCATAGGTCCGCCTCTCGTCAGTGCGGTGGCAGGGGTTGACGCTGGCCTAATTATACTCTCAGGGCCGGTTCGGCCAACTCCGCCCGTACCTCGTCGCCGTCGCCGTCGTCCTCGTCCTCCTCCAGGACGCTCAGTTGAATCGGAACCACCGTCACGAGCACGCGGTCGAGGTCCTGCAAGGCGAGCTGCTCGATAAAATGGGAGTTTTGGTGCAGCAGTTGGCTCAGCGGGCTGCCCGTGCGCAGTTGCCCCATGAGCACCTGGACGAAGCCGTCGGGCTGCTGCGCCAGCAGTGATTTGACGTAGTGGCGGATGGGTTGGCTGAGGCTCCGATACGGGGATGCTAGAATGACCAGCTCTCCTGCGCCAACGCGCTCTGCCCACTTCTGCCGGATGGACTGCACGCGCGCCTCGTCCACGCCGACGTGGATGGCTTGCCACGGGACACCCAGGGAGTTGGCGACCTCGACCAGCCGCATGGTCTCGCGGTGGACATCCGAGATGAGGACAACCGCCTGGATGGGGAACGGACGGGCACTGACATGTTCGCCCGCCGTACTCAGCACCTCGGCCACGTGGCGGTAGTGATGATGGATGCGGAAGAAGATTAGCAGGAGCGAGGGAATCAGCAGCGCGATGATCCAGGCGCCCTGGGTAAATTTGGAGACCAGGAACACCAGCGTTACCACGGCGGTGATGACGGCGCCGAGAGCGTTGAGCGCCTGCTTGGCGCGCCACAGCCGGTCGTAGCGCAGGAGACTACCCAGCGTCGCGATCTCATTGTCAGGCGTCAGCTTGCCCGACCGCATGAAGTGGCCTACCCTCTGCCAGCGCCTCACCATTCCGGCCTGAGAGAGGGTGAAACTGAGAAAGACGCCAATGGCGTACAGCGGAATCAGGCGGCTGACGTTGCCACTGAACAGGAGAACCAGGAAGCTCGCCAGCGCGGCCAGGATGATCACCCCTGTACTGAAGACGAGGCGACTACCACGGAACGTGAGTTGTTTGGGCAAGAAGCCGTCCCCCGCCTGCAAGGCGGCTAGACGGGGGAAGTCGGCGAAGCTCGTGTTGGCGGCCATGATGAGGATGACCGTGGCAGAGGAAAGCGTCAGGAGGCGCAGCATCCCGTCCCCGAAGACGACGCGCGCCACCTGGGAGATGAGCACCTCCTGCTCCGACGCCTGTGCGCCAATCAGATAGCCGAGGATACCCAGGCCGAGGAACATGACCATGAGCAGGGCGGCGTCCCACAAAAGGGTGGTCGCAGCGTTCCTTGACCGAGGCTCCTTAAACACCATTATGCCATTGCTGATAGCCTCGACACCGGTGAGTGCTGTCGTACCAGAGCTGAAGGCGCGCAGGATGAGCAGACCGAGGGCCAGACCGGTCAGGCTGACACTTTCGAGATGCGCCCCCGGCACCTCACCCACCGTTCCCAATGTACCGTTGACGGCTTGCCAGAAGCCAGCGCCAATCATGAGCAACATCATGCCAATAAAGTAGTACGTGGGCAGCGCGAAGATACGCCCCGACTCCTTGACGCCCCGCAGATTCACCAGCGCCATGACCAGGATAAGGAACAGGGAAAGCTGAACCTTATAGTCAAACAAGACTGGAAAGGCGCTGGCAATCTGGTCCACGCCCGAGGCGATACTGACCGCTACCGTGAGCACGTAGTCGGTCAACAACGCCGCCCCTGCTACCTGCGCCGGCGCCTCACCCAGGTTATCCCGCGCCACGATATAGGCGCCACCCCCGCCCGGATAGGCGAAGATGGTCTGGCGGTAGGATAGGGTCAGGATGATGAGCAGGATGCAGATGGCGACGGTGATTGGCACGGCGAGCCAGTAGTGCGCCGCGCCGATGGTCGCCAGGACCAGCAGAATTTCGCCGCCAGCGTAGGCCACCGACGAGAGCGAGTCGGAGGCGAAGACCGCCAGGCCGACGGTTTTACTGATGGACTGGTGCGGCGCCTCCATCGTGCGTAGCGGGCGCCCGAACACCCAGCGGCGGACCTTACTCAGATGCATGTACCCTCCCACCTGTCCGTTTTTAGCTCCCCTCGGCGTCTATGCAAAATAAAGGACCCCCGCTCTGGCGGTGGTCCTAGGCGCCCCAAGAACACAGGCGCAACCGAGAGTCCCGTCATAGATGGCGACAGGCATCGTGCTGCCCAAGGCTTTGGCGTCGCCGGAGGGGGGATGGCCGCGCATCATCCATGCGCACCGACGCCTGTCGCTGTACTGTCTTTATACACCCAAGTGGGGTCAAGAAAACATCAAGAATGGGCGGGAGGGCATCAAGAAAATATCAAGACGCCCCTCCTCTACCTCCATCTAAGCCCATCTAAGCCCATCTAAGGCTATCTAGGGCAGCTTATCCAGGGCTAAGTTCAGCGTCAGCACGTTGACGCGCGGCTCGCCCAGGATGCCCAACTGGCGGTCCTCGGTGTACTGGCGCACAAGTTGACGCACCCGCTCTTCCGACAGGCCACGCGACCGCGCCACGCGGGCGATCTGGAACTCGGCGGCGGCCAGCGTGATGTCCGGGTCCAGACCGCTGCCAGAGGTCGTGACCAGGTCCACCGGGACGGCGGCGCCGGGGTGGCTGGCCTGCCATGCCTGGGCCGCCTCGGTCACGCGGTCCAGGAGCGCCTGGTTGGTCGGGCCGAGGTTCGAGCCGCCCGATGCCGTCGCGTCGTAGCCGTCGCCCCCAGCGGCTGACGGGCGGGGGTGGAAGTATCGATCGCTGCTGAAGTTCTGCCCGATCAGCTCAGAGCCAATCACCTGGCCGTTCTGGACCATCAGGCTGCCGTTAGCCTGGTAGGGGAAGACAGCCTGGGCGAGGACGGTCACCGTCAGCGGATAGAGAACGCCCGTGATCACGGTCAGAATCAGGGTCGCCATGAGGGCGGGGCGTAGTTGAGCTAACATACCAATCTCCTTCACATCGAGACCTGACAGGTTTCTAAAACCTGTCAGGTCTGCTGCCGGGTCTGAGAGCCGGCCCTTCACATCGAGACCTGACAGGCCGCTGTGACCTGACAGGTTTCTAAAACCTGTCAGGTCTTCCGACCGGGCTGAGAGCCGGCGGAAGGCCTCACGACCTGACGGTAGTGCGCCTGGCGGGGCGTCAGGGGCGGAGCCTGGCCGGGCGCCGGCTCGGCCAGCTCCAGGCGCTCCTGGTGGGCGCGCTCTTGCCCCTCTTGCTCGATGGCCGAGGAGTTGAGCCACGTCCAGACCGACACCCAGCCAAAACTGACGCCGACCACGGCCACCTGCGCGAGTTGCCGCCAGGGCGCCGCCAGCCCGAGGCGATGCAGGAGCACGAGCAGCCCAATCGTCACGGGCACGACAAGGTCCACCTTCCACCAGGCCGGCTTACCTGACTTGCGCATCGGATCCTTCTTTCTGCCAGCGCCGCTCGACAATCGAGTTGACCTCATCTATCACGGCTGACGTCTCGGCCTCGCCAGGCTCAACCGGGACGGCTGAACGCGACGTCAACTCGCCCAAGCCCAGCCAGGTTACCCCCAGCACAGCCGCTTCAACCAGGTGACGAGTCGTCACGCCCTGAATATGGAGGGCGCCAAACAAGATCAGCCCCGACACGGCCAGGAACGCTAACCGCTCGCCGGCGACCCACCAGCGCTGAGTCCCCATCGCTCACCTCCATGACCCACCCGAAGGTCTGGGTGGGGCGGGTTTCGGCTAGGCCAGCCTCAACAGAGTGACGAGTAGGTCAATGAGCTTGATGCCGATGAAGGGCACGATGAGGCCGCCCACGCC
>CAZFUK010000453.1:0-4731 GCA_964522005.1 uncultured Anaerolineales bacterium
GCCGACGTCATCGTCGGTCACGAGGCGCGCGCGGCCGAGGGCGCGGCCCGCGCCCTGGCGAACATGGGTGCATCAGGCGCTCCCATCCTGGTCAGCGCGCTATTGACCGCCCCCACCTCCGGCGCCGCCGATGCCCTCGTGAACCTCGGCCGCCGTACCCCCCCCCTCGTGCTTAGCGTCCTGTCCGCTCCCGGCGCTCCCTCCCGCCCCCAGGTAGCCTCCCTCCTGAGTCGCATGGGCGCGCCCATGCGACTGGCCCTCATCGAGGAACTCGGCCGGCCCGGCAGCCCCGCCGCCGACCTCGCCATCGACATGCTGGCCGAGCCGCCCGACCGCGACCCTGCTGTCGTCACAGCCCTTACCCACGCCCTCGGCGACCCACGAGTCCGAGTCCGCGTGCGCGCCGACGCCGCCCTAACCCGCCTGGGGGCCGACGCCGTACCCATCATGCTCAGAACCGCCGCCGCCGAGCCAGAGCTTCAGGGCCGCGTCATCGAAATCGCCTCCCGCTCCCCTGGCGGAGTCATCGATGCATCCCTGGTAACGGCCCTGCTGCGCGTCATGCGCCGCGCCGATCCCGAAACAAGGCGCGCCGCCGCCCGCCTGCTCGGCCAGACCCCCACCCCCCAGGCCGTCGCCAGCCTCCTGGCGGCCCTCAACGATCCCGACCCCAGCCTGCGTATCGAGGCCGCCCAGGCCCTCGGCGGCGCCGAAATTGCCGATGCCCTGGACCCCATTGCGGCTGCCCTCGCGGTAGAGACGGACCCTGAAGCGCGTGCCGCCCTGTTGGCCGCCCTCGCCCGGCTCAACCCCACCGCCGCCCTACCCGCCTCAGTCACCGCCCTCGGCGACCCCGACGACCGCGTCCGAAAGGCCGGCATCGCCATCGTCCGCCAGCTTGGCCCTCGCGCAGTCGATCCCCTCATCGAGACGGTGTGCCTGGGTGGGAATACCATCCTGCGCGCCAACGCCATCGAGCTACTGGCCGAATTTGCAGCCCGCACCGCCACCGCCGCCGAGCCAGCCTACGAGATTGCGCGGGTGTGGCATGGCCTGCTTACCCAACGTTTTTCCGCCAGGGGCGCGCTCGAGCGCACCGCCGACCTGGGCTGGTGGGGCCACGGCCGCGAGGTGTACCTGTCCTACACCACCGCCGATACCTTCGGCGCCTACCAGGACGCCCGCGACCTGGCCGACGCCAGCCGACACCTCTACTGGCTGACCGAGGGCGAAGCCTGGCTGCGCCCCCAGGTCCAGGAGGTGCTGCGCTCCCTGGGCCGCCTCGGCAAGCAGGCGGAGGTCTACCAATCGACAGCCGGTGGCGAAGCCGCCGGCGCCGCCAACCGCCGCCACGGCCTGCAAACGCTCGAACAACGCCTGCGCAGCCTGGAAGATGCCCTGGATGCCTCGCGCCTCGACCTCGCCCCCTTCCTGGACGTCATTCGCCATTGGCGCGACCTGGTACGCCGCGCCGCCATCGAGGCCAGCGGCGTGCCCGACCTGACCCTCTCCCTGGTGACGGAGCGGGTGCGCCTCCATAATGCCCGCCCCGTGACCCTGGCCGTCGTGATACACAACGGGGGCGACGGCTCAGCCCGCTCGGTCCGCGTCTCCCTGGATAGCAAAGCCGTAGCCCGCGCCGGGTTGACAATGACGGAAACCTCATGGCTGCTGCCAGCCATCGAGCCGCAGCAAACCTATCGCCTCGACCTGCGCGTTCAGGCCGCGCGCGAAGGGAACGTGGCCCTGACCTTCCGCCTGCGCTACGAAGACGCCCATCGCCTCAGCCATAGCGGCGAGAATCGCATCGTGGTACAACTCGTCCGCGACCACACCCCCCGCCGCGATATTGGCCTCAATCCCTACATTGCCGGCCCCCCCATTCGCGTGCAGGAGATGTTCTTCGGTCGGCAGGCCACCCTCAAGTGGGTCGAGGAGCAGCTGGTTGGCAAGCACGGCCACAACGTCCTCATCCTGTACGGCGAGCGCCGCACCGGCAAGACCTCAGTGCTGTACCACATCGAAAACCTGCCTCGCTTCGGCAACAGCCGCTACGTCTTCGCCCTGATCGACCTCCAGCAAATGGCCTACTGGCTCGACACCACCGCCCACTTCTACTACGGCCTCGCCCATCGCCTGCGTGACAGACTCGCCGAGAAGGGCATCGCCCTGGCGCCCCCCTCGCTCACCGATTTTGAGGCCCTGCCCGGCCTCCGCTTCGACGAGTTTATCCGTGACGCCGCCGCCGCCCTCCACGGCCGCACCCTGGTCATCATGCTCGACGAGTTCGACCTGTTGCTAGACCGCTTCCGGCGCGGCCTCATCGACCTATCCGTCGCCGACCATATCCGCGCCCTCATCCAGCACCAGAATCAGCTCGCCTTCATCTTCACCGGCGCCCACAGCGTGCGGGCCATGGTCGAAGACCCTAAAACCATCCTCTTCAACACCGCCTTCCGCCGCCAGATCGGCTTCCTGGCCCAGAGCGACGCCCGCCACCTCATCTGCCAGCCCGTCGATGGGCTGGTAGAGTACGACGACCTGGCCGTAGACCGCATCCTTGACGTCACCCACGGCCACCCCTACTTCATCCAGTACATCTGCCACACCCTCTTCGAGACCATCAAAGCCGAGGGCCGCCAGGTCGTCGACCTGACCGACGTCATCGACTCCCTGACCCACGTCATCCAGGACGCGATGGGCAACATCGCCAACGGCTACGCCCAACTCAGCGCCGAGCATCGCGTCATCCTCGCCGCCCTGGCCCGCGTGGTGGGGCAGGGACGCCACTACGTCGGCATAGAGGAGGTCGTCCAAAAGCTAGAAGAGTACAACATCAACATCCCGCGCCGCGAGCGCGACCATTTGATCGAGGACCTCAAGCGCCGCGACTTCATCGAGGGCGACCCCCCCGTCAGCGTGGAGCGCATCGGATTCACCATGGATTTGGTGAAAATGTGGCTTTCTCAGCAGGCTGACCATGAACTCCGTGACTATCAGGGCCTCTCAAACGTCATTTGACAAGGGAGGACGATGCGCGTATGGTGAAGAGCGCGATTGTGAAGACTCTTCACCGTCCTTCGCCTACCTTCACAGAATAGGGAGATGCGTCATGTGGGACAGCGCCGGCCTGACGAGCCCCTATATCATCGACGAGCCAGTCCGTACCGTCGAGGACTTCTATGGCCGTGACGCAGAGCTTGCCACCCTGTTGGCGCGCACACGCCGAGGAACTTCGACCGTCGTCCTGGCACCGCCGCGTATGGGAGCGACGTCTCTGCTGAACCGCCTGCTCCAGCCCGACATCCAGGCCAGCCTCGACGACGCCGTGGTTGGGATGGAGCTTATCGACTGCGCCGACCGAATCCGCTACCCCATTGACTTCTACCGCCGCGTCGCCATGGCCCTCATGGCGATGCAGCCCGACCTGGGCCTCGACCCCCTGCTCGACGACGAGCGCATCCTGGCCGACGAGGTGACCTTCGCCATCCGCCACCTCGACCGCCGCTGGGCGCTCCTCCTCGACAACTTCGAAGCCCTCGCCGACTTCCCGGCCCACTTCTTCGATCACCTGCGCGCCTGCGCCAATGACGGCAAGCCCGTCATCATCCTGACCACCCGGGTACCCCTCGACGACCTGCGCCTACCCACCAACGGCGGCTCGCCCTTCGGCAACGGCATCCCCGTGCTGCGCCTCGGCGCGTGGACCGACGACGACCTGACGCTGTTCCTGTCCATCTCTTCGCGACAGTCCGCGGTAGACCTGCGCCCCCTCTGCGATGAGATGGTGTCCCTCGCGGGGCACGTCCCCGCCTTCGTGCAACACGTGGCGGGCGCGTTCCACGAAGCCCTCAACGCCGGCGAGATAGATATCGAGGCCCTGACCCCGACGCTGGGCGAGAGCCTCCGCGAAACCTTCGACCAGGTGTGGCATAGCCCCTCCTTACGACCTATCGAGCGCGACCTGCTGATCGCCCTCACCTATGGCAACAACCCGCCCCTCAGCAACGGCGCTGCCGCCGCCGCCGCCAGCCTGATGCGCTCCGGCTACCTGACCCCCGACGGCGCGATTGCCTCCCGCCTCTTCGGCGACTATCTGCGCGCCACTGTGCCCCGCGTCTTCATCGAGGCCCCCGCCCGCAAAGTGCTCATCGCCGGCCGGGTTCGCAGCCTACCCCGCCGTGACTTCGACCTGTTGCTATTCCTCTACACCAACGCGGGCATGGTCTGCGAGACCGACGACATCCTCGACCACGTCTGGGGCTTACCCCCCGACCGCCAGGGGCCAGGCGATGCGACCATGGTCTACCAGCGCATCCGCGCCTTACGCCAGGAAGTAGAGGAAAACCCCAAGAAGCCGCGTCACATCCAGAATGTTCCAGGCACCGGTTACCGCTTTGAGAACTACTCACCGCTAGACTGAGTCTTCCGCCCTTTTCCCCGCCACGGTCGCCCCCCAACGGCTGTGCGACGCACGAAGTTGAACCGCATATCAGGCGTTACGACGGCGTCTCGCGCCAGCCGCATCTCTTGCTGCACCCTCTCCGCCTGGAGTGCGGCAGCCATGCTGCCGCTGCGCCGCTGCTTGCCGCGCGCCCCCGCCTATGCTATGCTTTCGGGGCAGACAGCAAATCTGGGGGTGGTTTCGGCCCGGTGGCCGGCCCGGTCTTCAAAATCGGTGGCGCGGCGTGAAGCGGCGCGGTGGGTTCGACTCCCATCCATCCCCGCCTG
>CAZFUK010000454.1:0-1186 GCA_964522005.1 uncultured Anaerolineales bacterium
GTGGCGAGGGGCGCGCTGTCCAGGCCGCCGACGGCGTAAACCTTGCCATCCACCACGGCCGCGCCGAGACTGTAGCGCGGCGTGATGAGCGGGGCGCGCGGCGTCCAGCGCAGGCCGGCGCTGGGCGGCGGCGGGTCGGACCAGGCCAGCGGCCCGCTCAGGCCGTAGCTCTGCATCATGCCAATCAGGTCGGCGATGTCCACCTCGCCGTTGTCGTTCAGGTCGGCGCGGGGGTCACTCGGTGGATGCGTGCCATACGCCTGGGTGACGATGATGACGTCCACCAGGTTGACGGCGTCGTCGCCATCCACGTCGCCCATGCGCAGGGTCGTCTCCGGCAGGGTCACTGTGCCGCGCGGGTCATCCACGACGATCTCGCGCGAGAGGTAGCCCGCGTGCTTGACGCGGAGAACGTGCGTGCCGCCCTCGGCGACGGCCAGGGCGAACTGGCCGGCCGGGTTGGTGCGGCTGTAGTCCACGCCATCGTAGAAGACCTGCGTGCCTCGGTGGTCCTCGCGGGCCTGAAGGCGCACGGTCCCGATGATAATCGCGCTGCTCGGCGCCTGGGCCAGGCTCTGGCTGGCCCCTCCCGCCAGCAGCACCAGCGCCAGGCTCAGGATTAGAAACACACGGTGTACAGTCAACACTCTATCCCCCTTCTACGGTGTCCCCAGACCGGACAGGTTGGGTCAACCTGTCCGGTCGGTTAGGCATATGTATCTCTAGCGTCCCAACCACGACAGCGGGTAGGGCGCGGGTGTCTCGGTCGCCCGTGGGCGGCCGCTCGTCGGGCTAGGCAGCGGGTTCGGGTACGGATAAGCGTCCGGCGTGTTCGTCGGCGGCGGCGGTAGCGTGCGGGTCGGGGTGCGCGTCGGCGTCCGCGTCGGGAGTGGGGTGGCTGTCGGCGGCGGCGGTGGGGTGCGGGTGGGCGTGCTGGTCGCCGGCGTCGGGCAGACCGGCGTAGCCGTCGCCGTGACCTCCGAGGCGCCATTCGTCCCACTGGCCGACGGCGCGGTGGGGGTCGCGCTGGCGACCGGGCAGTCCGGCGTACTGGTGCGCGTCACCGTCCGCGTGAGCGTGGGTGTAAAGGTGGGCGTGAAGGTAGGTGTAAAAGTGGGCGTGTAGGTAGATGTGTGGGTAGCCGTGGCCGTGGCGGTCGGCGAGTTGGTCGGTGTCAAGGTCGGCG
>CAZFUK010000454.1:1286-4730 GCA_964522005.1 uncultured Anaerolineales bacterium
GCGCTGGCCGTGGCGGAAGGCTGCGGGGTCGTGGTCTTCGTCGGCGCGGGCGTGTCGGTTGGCCCAGGTGTTGGCGGCGGGTTGGAGTCCACCCAGTCCTGCGGTCCGCGCAGACCGAAGCCCGACACGACCGCCACCAGGTCCGTGACGCCCACCTCGCCGTCGCCGTTCAGGTCCGCGCGGGGGTCACTGGGCGGGCTGGAGCCATAAGCGGAGGTGACGATAATCAGGTCAACGATGTTGATTTCGTCATCGCCGCTGGCGTCACCCATGCGCAAGACCGTCGGCGGCAGGGTGACAAAGCCCGTGGGGCTGTCTATCCCAATTTGGCGCGACAGGTAGCCGGGAAACTTGGCCTGGAGGGTGTGGCGTTCCCCATCCGCGACGGCCAGCGCGAACTCACCGCTCGGGCTGGTCTGGGTAAAGCGTTCGCCGTCCAGGTAGATGGCGACGCCGCCAAAGCTGGTGCGCCCCTGGAGCTTGATCTGGCCGATGATGATGGCGTCGGGGGCGGCGTAAGCGCGGGTAGCGCCCGCCAGAGCGAGGAGAAGCAGGCAGGTGAGCAAAACGAAACGTGGGGTACGGCAGCCAATAGGCATGGCAACTCCTTAGAGGGACTGTTGCCAGTCCTCTATCCCCACTCACTATGTACAACGTAAAAAATATATACAGCGATACTAGCGCCCTGTGCCCTTTACGCAAGTTTCACAGGGGCCGGCCGGCCGCCGGTCATTTGACGTTTGCCCTGAGCAGCAATACAATCTATAGCGAACCTCACACGGTTACTAGAGGAAGGTTTAGGCTATGTCACGCCTCCTACGCCCGCGTATGGGTTGGGCGACCATCTTCCTGATGGCCGCTATGTTGTTGACCGTCGCTTGGTCGCTAGAAGCGGCCAACTGGACCGACGGCCTGTGGACCATGCCCCCGATTGTCCTGGGCGGGTTGCTCATCGGCGTCCTGTTTGGGTCGGCGCGCTGGCTGTCCGCCTCGATCTCCCACCTGGTCGCCATCGTGCTGGGCGTCCTGTGGACAGCGTTCTGCGTCGCCTGGGTGCCCAGTCTCATCCCGTGGGAGTACACCTGGGGCGAGACGGCCAACGAGATGGGGCAGCGCCTCCTGGCCTGGTTCAAGATTCTGCGCGAGGGCGGCATCTCATCGGACAACCTTATTTTCGTCCTCCAGCTCGGCCTGCTCGTCTGGCTCGTCGCCTATCTCAGCGGCTGGACACTCTACCGGCTCAACTACGTCTGGATCAGCGTCCTGCTGGCCGGCTTCGCCATTCTCACCAATCTCTACTACGCCGCGCCTGACCTGTACGCCTACCTGATTGTCTTCATGCTGTCCGCCCTGCTGCTCGTCGTCCGCCACCACATCTACCAGCAGGAGACCGAGTGGCAGGCGACGCGCGTCGGCTTCAGTCCCGATATTGGCTGGGACTTCCTGCGCGACGGCGCCATCTTCGCCATCGTCGTCGTCGCCCTGGCCTGGCTGACGCCCACCATCCAGGCGGCGCCCGAAATCTACAACGACCTGACCACGCGCATCGAAGAGCCACTCAACAACTGGCAGACCAACTTCAACCGCCTGTTCTCGTCGTTGAACTACCGCCCCCGGCCCGGCCCGGCCTACTTCAGCAACACCCTGGCCCTGACGGGCGCGGTCAACCTGGGTGACCAGCCCATCTTCGACGCCAAGACCGAGGGCGGCATCGGCCCGCGCTACTGGCGCAGCGTCGTCTACGACCAGTACACCGGGCGCGGCTGGGTCAACAGCAGCACCTCGATTACGGCCCTGGAGAGCGGGGACCAACGCCTGTCCACCGTCATCTGGAACGCGCGCACCGTCATCACCCAGACCATCACCATGATTCAGCCCGGCGGCAGCGTCGTCCATGCCGTCGCGCAGCCCATCGGCCTGGGCATCGGCTCGCGGGCGCAGTTTGGCCCCACCGAGCCGATCCAGCTAGCGGAAAACAAGACGGTCATGCCCCTGGACGTGACGCTCATCAACGCCAACCGTGTCTGGCGGCCGGGCGACACGTTCACCGTGGTCTCCGCGCAGTCCATCGCCACCGTCAAGGAACTCAAGGCGGCCGGCACCGACTATCCCAAGTGGGTACGTGACAAGTACTTGCAAGTGCCCGAGTCGGTCACGCCCAGAGTGAGGGAGTTGGCCCGCCAGATCACCCAGGGCAAGGAGACCCCCTTCGAGAAGGCCCTGGCGATTGAGGCGTACCTGCGCCAGATCAAGTACAACGAGAATATCGCCAGCCCGCCGCCCGGCCAGGACCTGGTGGACTGGTTCGTGTTCGAGATGCGCGAGGGCTACTGCGACTACTACGCGTCGGCCTTCAACGTCCTGGCCCGCAGCGTCGGCATCCCGACGCGCATGGCGGCCGGCTACTCGCGGGGCGAGTATATCGCTGAGCTAGGCATCTACCGCCAGCACGAGTTCGACGCCCACTCGTGGCCGGAAGTCTTCTTCCCCAACCTCGGCTGGATCGAGTTCGAGCCGACGGCGTCCAGCCCGACGCCGGTCCGCATTGACGAGACCGACCCGAACCTGTCGAGCGAAATCCCGGGCCTGGACGAACTGGAGCGCCTCCAGCGCGATGCTCTCGAACGTCCCCTCAACATCCCGCCCGAGGACCTGCTAGACGACACGCTCAATCCGGGCGACGTCAACCTGAACCTTGGCGGACAGACCAGCCTGCACGTGTCGCGGCTGTTGGTGATTCCGCTGGGCCTCCTGCTGCTGGCTGCCCTGCTAATCGTCGCCTTCTGGGTGGTCTGGTACCGCGACTTGCGTGGGCTGAACCTGATGGACCAGGTCTGGGAACAGGTGCTGCGCTTTGCGCGCCTGCTGGGCCTGCCGGTGAGCGCCTCGAACACGCCGTACGAGGTGGCCCACGCGGTCGGCGAGGCGGCGCCCGAAGGCCAGCCAGACATTGAACGCATCGCGGATATTTATGTCGAGCAACGTTACGGCGGTCCCGCCCGCAACGTGAATAGTACCGTGCTGACGGAAAGCTGGAGCCGCTCGCAGCGCGTCCTCTGGCAGCGTTGGATGAGTCACCTGGCCGACCGGCTGCGACCCAAGTTCAAGCGCCCCGACCGTTGATTCGGGGACGACCACCCCAGGAGAGGTCCATGATTCCGCACATCACTCCCCAAGAGGTCATCCTCATCGTGATCGTCGCCTTGTTGATCTTCGGCCCGCGCCGCCTGCCCGAACTGGCGCGAGGCATGGGCGAGGCTATCCGCGAGTTCCGCTCGTCGGTCAGTAGCGGAGCCAAACCCGAGCCGGAGAAGGTTCCCGCCCGCGTCGAGAAGGAAGCGTAGTCCCCCAAGACGGAAAGACTGATGACTGGTCGCCAGTCATCAGTCTTTTTTCATGCCGCCGCAAATGGTGTAGAATTAGGGCTACCAGGAAAGGGCAGGC
>CAZFUK010000455.1:0-2933 GCA_964522005.1 uncultured Anaerolineales bacterium
GCAAGTCGGCGGCATCCTGACCATCTGGGGGCTGGTCATGGCGCGGCTGCATGGTCCAGCCTACACCCGCCAACTCGCGGGTCAGGCGGCGGCTGCCGGCCGGCGTCTGGCGCCCCTGGCCCCGCGTCTGGGCACGTCCGCACTCGCCCTCCTGCCGCTGTCGTCTGGCGTCACCTGGCCGCTGGCGTCTTCGCCACGTCGGGTCAACGCCTTGGCCCGGCCCGTCGGGGTGATGGCCGTGGTCTTGGCCCTGGCCGTGGGCGTCGCCGGCGCCCGGACGCGGCCTCTGACGCCTAACCGAGTGCCCGCCGCAGCCCAACTGGTCGCGGCCAGTCTGGACGACGCCTTCCTGGATGATTTTGACCCGGTCAGCAGCGATGAGGGAGCGGTGGCTACCATCAGCAACCCGGCCTCGCCGGACGCCTCTGAGTCGGATGACCAGTCGCCCGTCCGCGTGCATAAGCGCCGAGCGGGGGGACCTAGAAGCTGTTAGGATCGAGGCTCGCCCCAGGTAAGACTCATCCCTCTCACACATCTAATAGCCCGAACGACCGCGCCGCCTGTCCCGGCTAAACGAGGCTGACAGGGAGTGGCCGGGCGTTAAGCGCGGGGGCTTATCAATGCCGAAGGATGGGCATCGTATAGACGACATGCAGAAGCGGGTACAGCCTTGGGGCGTTGGCCTGCTGGCCGCGCTTCTCCTCGCTCTGGCCCTCCTCCGCCCGTCCGACGCCTCCAGTGTCGTCCGTCTCCTCAGCGCGCCGTCTGTCGCGGCCGACGCGCCCGTCGCTCACGTCGCGCCCCCGGACCCCCTCGCCACCAGCGCCGTTCCCCTGGCTGCCCTCTCCCCCGCCCGTACCGAAGACCGCGTCTTCGCCAGCCCATCGGTTGGGCGTGACTTGCATTATCTAATCTATCTCCCCCCTGGCTATACGAACAACCCCGCTCAACGCTACCCCGTGCTCTATATGCTGCATGGGCGCGGCGGCTCCTATACCGAGTGGGCTAACTACGGCCTGCTAGACAGCGCCACGCGACTGATTCAGACCGAAGCCATTCAGCCCTTCATCATTGTCATGCCTCAGGGGGAGCAGGCCTACTGGGTAGACCACGCCAATAACGGGCCGCGCTGGGGCGCCTACGTCGCCCGCGACCTGGTGGCGGAAGTGGACGGCCGCTATCGAACGCTGGCCGACCGCGCCCATCGCGCGGTGGGCGGCGTCTCCATGGGCGGCTGCGGCGCGCTACAACTCGCCATGAACTTCAACGATGTCTTCGGCATCGTCGGCGCGCACAGCCCCGCCCTGCGCACCCACGACACCGCGCCGGACTACTTTGGCGACCAGGCCTGGTTCGACGCCCACAGCCCGGTCCCGCTGTTCAAGACCTACCCCGACCGCGCCCGCGCTCTCAAACTGCGCATTGACATGGGCGCCCAGGATACCTGGAGTCCGGCTGCTGAAGCCTTCCACCAGCAGCTTGTCGCAGAGGGCGTCCCACATAGTTGGCTGAGCCGAAGTGGTGGTCACAGTAGTGACTACTGGGCCGCTCATGTGGACGAGTATCTCCACTACTATTCTTCGGCCTTCCAGAGCGCCGGCCCACCCTGAGGTTGTAAGGGGAGACCTCGCTTGCCCCACCGACCCACTGGCACCGTCACCCTCCTGTTCACCGATATTGAAGGCTCCACCCGGCTTCTCCAACAGCTAGGCGAGCGCTACTCAGCCGTCCTGGCCGACCAGCAGCGCCTGGTCGAGACCGCCTGCATGACCTATGGCGGCGCGATCGTGGACACCCAGGGCGACGCCTTCTTCCTCGCCTTCCAGCGCGCCACGGATGGTGTAGCGGCGGCCGTCGCCATCCAGCGTGCCCTGGCCGCCCATCCCTGGCCGGCCGGCTATCCGCTGCGGGTACGCATGGGGCTGCACACAGGCGAGCCGACCCTCACCCCCAGTGGCTACGTTGGGCTGGATGTCCACCGCGCCGCCCGCATCTGCCAGGCCGGCCACGGCGGGCAAGTGTTGCTGTCGCAAACGACCCATGAGTTGGTGGAACACTCGCTGCCCGAGGGGGTGACGCTGCGCGACCTGGGCGAGCACCGCCTTAGAGACCTGCGCCGCCCGCGCCGCCTCTTCCAACTGGTCGTCCCCGACCTGCCCGATGATTTCCCCCCGCTCAAGACCCTTGACGCCGGCCGCCACAACCTGCCCGTTCAGCTCACCCCCTTGATTGGCCGCGACGCGGAGACGCAGCAACTCGTGGCGCTCCTGCGCCAGCCCCACGTCCGCCTGGTAACGCTCATCGGCCCCGGCGGCACGGGCAAGACGCGCCTGGGGTTGCAGGTGGCCGCCGAGTTGGTGGACCACTTCGGCCAGGGGGTCTACTTCGTGGACCTCGCCCCGACTCGCCAGCCGGGGCTGGTCAGCGTCGCTCTCGCCGACACGCTCGAAGTGCGTGAGGCGGGGGAGCGGCCGGTGACCGCCCTGCTCAAAGACTATCTCCAGGACCGGCAGATGCTCCTGCTCCTGGACAACTTCGAGCAGGTGGTAGACGCCGCGCCCATGGTGGCCGACCTTCTCGCCGCCGCGCCCCGGCTCAAAGTGCTGGTGACCAGCCGCATCCCGCTGCGGGTGCGGGGGGAGCAGGAGTTTCCGGTCCCGCCCCTCGCCCTGCCCGAACCCCGCCGCGCTCTGCCGGTCGAGCGGTTGTCCCAGTACGCCTCGGTCGAACTGTTCATCCAACGCGCCGTGGCGGTCAAGCCCGGCTTCAGCGTCACCAACGCGAATGCCCCGGCGGTGGCCGAAATCTGCGCCCGCCTGGACGGCCTGCCCCTCGCTATTGAACTGGCCGCCGCTCGCGTCAAGCTCCTCTCGCCCGCCGCGCTCTTGGCACGCTTGAACCAGCGCCTTACGCTGCTGACGAATGGTCCGCAT
>CAZFUK010000455.1:2943-4696 GCA_964522005.1 uncultured Anaerolineales bacterium
TCGCCGCAAGCCTTGCTGGCGCGACTCGATAGCCGCCTTCGCATGCTGACCGGCGGCCCCCGCGACCTGACGATCCGCCAGCAGACGTTGCGCGATACCATCGCCTGGAGCTACGACCTGCTCGGTGAGAGCGAGCAGGCGCTCTTCCGCCGCCTGGCGGTCTTCAGCGGGGGCTTCACGCTCGACGTGGCCGACGCGGTCTGCGACCCGGCGCGGGCGCTGGGCGGGGACATCCTGGACGACGTGGCGTCGCTGGTGGACAAGAGCCTGGTTCGCCAGGGGGCCGGCAGCGACGACGAACCCCGCTTTAGCATGCTGGAGACGATTCGCGAGTACGCCCTGGAGCGGCTGGCAGAGAGCGGCGAGGCAGAGATTGTGCGCCGGCAGCACGCCGCCTTCTTCCTGGCCCTGGCCGAGCAGGCCGAGCCGGAGCTGCGCGGCCCCCGGCAAGCAGCCTGGTTGACCCGGCTCGAGGCCGAGCACGACAATCTGCGCGCGGCGGTTCAATGGGCGCTCGACACGGCCGAAGCCGAGACCGGCGTTCGCCTGGCCGGCGCGCTGAGCCGCTTCTGGGAGGCGCGCGGCCATCTCAGCGAGGGACGACGCTGGCTGGAGAGGGCGGTCCGCGCCGCCGACGGGCGCGCTCAGACCCTGGCGGGCGGAGGCGAGGTCAAGCCGCCCTCGTCCGTGGAGTTCACCCGGGCACGGGCCAAGGCCCTCAACGGCGCGGGCGTCCTGGCCCTCTGCCAGGGTGACTACCCACGCTCGCGTGAACTCCACGCCCAAAGCCTCGCCCTGAAGCGCGAGCTAGGCGACTTCGTCGGCATCGCCGCTTCCCTCAACAACCTCGGCAACGTGGCGCTCTACCAGGGCGACTACGCCCAGGCGCGGGCCTACTACGAGGAGAGCCTGGCGCTCAAGCGCGCGGCGGAGGACCGGCGCGGCCTGGTCAACGCGCTCACCAACCTGGGGCTGGTGGCGTTCTACCAGGAGGACTATCCGAGCGCGGCGGCGTTGTACACCGAGAGCCTGGCCGTGGGGCGGGAGCTAGGCGACAAGCGAGGCATGGCGCTCGCCCTCAACAACCTGGGGAATGTCGCGCTGAGCCAGCAGGACTACGCCCGCGCGGGAACTTTGCACACCGAGAGCCTGGCACTGCGTCGGGAACTGGGTGACACAGGCGGCGTCGCCGTCTCGCTCAACAACCTGGCCGACGTGGCGCTGGCCCAGGGTGAGCACGCTCGGGCCGCCGAGCTATGCCGGCAGAGCCTGACGCTGTACCAGGCCGTGGGTGACCAGGAAGGCATCGCCGTGATTCTCGAAGGCCTGGCCGAGATCGCGGTGGCGCAGCGGCAGGCTGAACGCGGCGCCCGGCTCCTGGGCGCGGCCGAGGCGCTGCGCGCCAGCCTCGGCGCCCCCTTGCCCCCGCCTGTGAAGACACGCCATGATCAGACGGTAGCCTCGGCCCGCGCCGACCTCGATGAGGCGCCCTTCCAGGCCGCCCTGGCGGCGGGCCAGGGCTTGACGCTGGCCCAGGCCGTCGCCTTTGCCCTGGCCGACAGCGGCAACGGGTCGGCGTCCTCTTCCTCACACCCCTGACTTATACTCGTGACCCAAAACAAGGGGAGGGTCGGACTGGTAGCTAGCCAGTCCGACCCTCCTTGAGCTATCCGACGGCCGCGCGCCTAGCGCCCGCCGGGCGCCGCGCTGCCCACGTTGGCGAAGCGCGTCGAGATGAACACGTCGCTGAACC
>CAZFUK010000456.1:0-4691 GCA_964522005.1 uncultured Anaerolineales bacterium
GGGTGCTCATCCGCTCGCGCACGACGCGCTCCATGCGCAGCAGGCCGATGCGCAGCTGGTTCTGGAGCAGTTCGCCCACCGTCTTGACGCGGCGGTTGCCCAGGTGGTCAATGTCGTCGGGCCGTTCCTCGCCGTTGTTGACCCGAATCATGTGCTTGACGACCTGCACCAGGTCTTCCTTGGTCAGCGTCGTGGTCTTGAGATCAACGACGCCTTCCAGGTTCAGCCGGCGGTTGAGCTTGTAGCGGCCCACCTTGTTGAGGTCGTAGCGGCGCGGCTGGAACAGCAGGTTGGTCAGGAAGTTGCGCGCGTTGTCGAGCGTGGGCGGGTCGCCCGGGCGCAGCTTCTTGTAGAAGTCGAGCAGCGCCTCTTCCGGCGTCTGCGTCGTGTCGCGCTCCAGGGTGGACTCGATGTAGGGATGGTCAGCGTCGCTGTCCACATCCCGGAAGGCGGTCAGAATCTCTTCCTCGGTGCCCATGCCAATGGCGCGCAGCAGTTGGGTGACCGGGAACTTGCGCTTGCGGTCCACCTTGACCGAGACGACGTCGCGCTTGGAGGTTTCGAACTCCAGCCACGCGCCTCGGTTGGGGATGAGCTTGGCGTTGCACAACTGGCGGCCCGTGGCGCGGTCCTCTTCGACCGTGAAATAGACGCCCGGGCTGCGGATGAGCTGGGAGACGACGACACGCTCGGTGCCGTTAATGATAAATGTACCCTTGTCGGTCATGAGCGGGAAGTCGCCCATGAACACTTCCTGCTCCTGGATTTCGCCAGTTTCGCGGTTGGTGAGACGAACCTGGACCCACAGCGGCGCGGCGTAGGTCATGTCCATCTCGCGCGCTTCCTTCTGCGAGTGCTTCGGCTCGTCAAAGCGGTAGTCTACGAAGTGCAGTTCCAGGGCTTTGTTGAAGGAGACAATGGGGCTGATCTCTTCGAACAGCTCGCGCAGCCCCTCGGTCTGGAACCACTTGTAGGACTCGGCCTGAATCTCAATGAGGTCGGGTAAGGGATGGATTTCACGAAGGCGGGAGTAGCTCTTGCGCGGGCGGCGAGTTTGTCCATCAACAACGGGGCGCAACTGCGAATCAATCACACGGGTGTCAAGAGCCATGCGTTTTCCCCTTTTAGACAGTAGACAGTCGTCAGTAGGAAGTAGTCAGTAGTCGGTATACACTCATCTGACGGCTGACTACCGACTACTGACTACTCTATACACGACAACAAACCCGACCTAGGCGGGCCGACGGCCAAGTTATCCGAAAAGCTGGAGCGCCCTCGCCAGGCCTCGCTTTCCGTCTGAGCGAGCGCCGGCCATCAGCGACAGCGTGATAACCCTGGTACGCCACCTAAATCGGGCATGACGGAACGATGCAAAGAAGTATTATATAACAAGCAGGGGGTTTTGTCAAGACTCAAATTAGGCCAGATTTGGGAATTCGGGCCAGAATTTCAAGCGGCGGCTGACAGAGCGAGTTGCCCAATTCCGCTATCCACATCGCGTAACATGCGTTGGATGACCTTCACGGTCTCCTCGTCGAACAGCGGCTCGCCGCACTGGTCGCATACCCAGGCTGGCACGCGGTCAAGGATGAGGTGATAGCCTTTACGGGTCACGGTGTGACTCACTTCGCGGCGTACCAGTGTTCCCTGACAATAGAGACACTCCATCGTCACCTCCCCTTACGCGTCCGCCAATCGGCCTCCCAGCGCACTGGGTCTGGCAAATAGGCGGTGATAATCGCCAGGTAGTCTGGCTTGGGCGCACAGACCACATGGATAGGCCGTCCGCCGTCACCTACCCCCAGAATCAGACAACTATGGCCGCGCACATCCTCAAGGTAGTCCTCGACCAGGATGCCCCCAAAGACAACCGCTCGTATCTCATCCGGCGAGATCATCTCGTCCGGCTCGTTCATCCTGTCAAGGGCGTGCGGCAGGAATAAGACGAATTTGGCTGCCGCCTCTCTTACCTGCTGGAGAATGGAGTCCACGCTGTTCGCCCCCGCTACCGTTTCTCCCACCGCTGCCACACGCTGTCCCACCGATCAATGTGATCGAGTTGGCAGGCGCTGAGGAACTCGCCGTTCTGGACGCGGAAGCAGCCGCCCCCCTCCTGGCGCACGTAGCCCCGGCTGAAGTGCCAGCCTTCGAACATCCACTTTTTACCACTACAGACGTAGTAGGCGCGCTCCAACGCCCCTGGAATCGCCAACGCCGCGCCGGAACAGGCCGGGGCCGGGGTGGAGGGCGCGGCGGTCGGCGCGCGGGTGACGGTGGGGGTGGGCGCGAGGGCCGTCAGGCGCGCATCCACGCGGGCCTCGACCGTCGCGTCTACGTTGGACGAGGTGACGATGAGGCCGGTCGGAATGGTCTCAGCCAGCGGGGCGCCGCAGCGGCTGACCCCGATGGCGGCAATCACCACCACCAGCAAGGCAATCGTGAAGAGACGTCGGAGGGCTGCCATAGGGCCTACTGTAGCATAGCTGCGTCAGAGGGTCAATCCAGGGTGACTCACGCTCGGACGAGCAAAAAGCGGACCGTGGTGACGGCCCGCTCTCAGCCTCGCCCTATTCGGTTAGCCCTGTTAGAAGGGAATCTCGTCCTCGCTCATCTGGCCGTAGCCCTCGTAGGCGGGGACGGCGTTGTTGGCCTGGCGGCCACCCGCCGCGCCCTGGGCCGCGCCACCCTGGCCCTGGCCGCCCTCACGACCACCCATGAACTTGACGGTCTGCGCCGTCAGTTCCAGCGAGGCCGCCGGCTGGCCCTCGCGGTTGGTGTACACGTTGACGGCGATGCGATCCCCTTCCACCAGCACGAGCCGCCCCTTGGCGAGGTACTGGCTGCACGTCTCCGCCAACTTCCCCCACGTTGACACCCGATACCAGGTCGTCTCCTCGTGCGCCCCGCCCTGGGGGTCCGTCCACTTGCGGCTGACCGCCATGCGGAAAGAACACACCGCCTGGCCGTTGGGCGTATAGCGCATCTCTGGATCCGCCCCCAAATGCCCCACCAGCACGTGCTTCGAGTACACCGAGTCCTCCTTTAGCAAGTTGGGCTTGCTAGACTTAACAACTTGCGGCCAATCTCGAACATTTGTCCAAATTTTACCATAAAAGGGCGCGTTTTGTCAATTCCGGGGGCGATGAAGAGACCGTAAGGTTCTAACTCGCTTTGCTCGGTGTTGCTACGTCTAATTACCCCATGTCAAACTCCACCTTAAAGATTCCGCGCTTTTCCACAATTCATCCCTCCTACCGGTTGACAAACGCCGCCGGTGGAGTAAAATGGAGGAAAGTGGAGGCTAGTGGTGATTTAGTGGTGGTTTAGGGTGAACCGGTGGTAGTCAGGTATCAGATTTGAGCCTCCAGAGCGCCTAGAACATATGTTCAGTGGGGACTAACTTACGGTGCTTTTCTCGGGCGAATACGAACATACCCTTGACGATAAGTGCCGGTTCATCGTCCCCATCCGCTTTCGGGAACGGTTGGAGGAGGGCTGTGTCATCACGCGCGGGTTCGACGGCTGTCTGTGGATTTTCCCGCAGCCCGACTATGACCGCCTGATGACGCAGATTCAGACCCTCAACCAGTTCAACCGCAGCGCGCGCCAGTTGTTCCGCCTGCTGACGGGCCACGACCTGAAGCTCGACAAGCAGGGCCGTATCCTCATCCCGCCCGCCCTCCGCGCCCACGCGGACATCGGCCCCGACTCCGAGATTGTCATCGTCGGCATCAACTCCGACACGCCGCACCTCGAAGTCTGGAACAAGGCGCGCTGGGATACGGTGCAGAATGACCTGGGCGAGAACAGCCAGACCATGGGCGAAGAACTGGCCGGACTGGGGTTCTCGCTGCGGTGACCCAGGCGCCCCATATTCCCGTGCTCCTGGAGGCCACGCTTCGCCTCCTCCAGCCGCGAGCCAACGGGACCTACATTGATGCGACACTCGGCGCCGGGGGGCATGCCGAGGCGCTTCTCCAGGCCAGCGGCCCAGCGGGCCGCCTCCTGGGCCTGGACCAGGACACCACCGCCTTACACATCGCTCGCACCCGGCTTGCGGTCTATGGGGACCGCGCCATCCTGGTACACGCGAACTTTCGTGACCTGAGCCGTGTCGCCCAGGCGCAGGGCTGGCCCGCCGCCGACGGGGTCCTGCTCGACCTGGGGCTGTCGTCCATGCAAGTGGACCAGGCGGAGCGCGGCTTCGCCTTCAGCCACGACGCGCCGCTGGACATGCGCATGGACACCACGCAGGGCCAGAGCGCCGCCGACCTGGTGAACACGCTGACGGAACGCGAGTTGGCTGACCTGATCTACGAGTACGGCGAGGAACCGGCCTCGCGGCGCATCGCGCGGGCCATCGTCGCCGCCCGCCCACTGGAGACGACAGTCCAGTTGGCCCAGGTCGTGGCCCGTGTGGCCGGGGGCAAAGGCTACTGGCGGATTCACCCTGCCACCCGCACCTTTCAAGCGCTGCGCATCGCCGTCAACGACGAACTCGCCGTCCTGAAAGCGGTATTGCCCCAGGCGGTGAGCCTGCTCCAGCCGGGCGGACGGCTGGCCGTCATCAGCTTCCACAGCCTGGAAGACCGCATCGTCAAGCAGTTTATGCGCGACGAGGCCCAACGCGGGACGCTGGAGGCCCTGACCCGCAAGCCCGTGACCGCCGACGAGGCGGAGATCGCCCGTAA
>CAZFUK010000457.1:0-4690 GCA_964522005.1 uncultured Anaerolineales bacterium
GTGCTAGAGTTTGTTACGGGCTTCAGCCAAACTTCCGCTCTGGCTTTAGATGACGAAGGAGGACCAACGAGTCGGCATCACGAGGAGTTACTGATTAAGGACGTCGAAAGAACCAAGGTGCGTGTACAGTCACTAGCAAGCCTTGTTGATACCTATCATATGCCTCGGCTGGACTTCGTCAAGATGGATATAGAAGGGGCAGAGCTTGAGGCTGTAGAGGGGACACATGAAATAGTCGCAAAGCTACGTCCTAGGTTTGCCATTGCCTCCTATCACCTTCGGAAGGGGAAGAGGACAGCCGAGACGCTAGAGCGAGTATTTGCCGAGGCAAATTACTATGTTCGTACGGGCTTCCCTCAGCACCTAACAACTTATGTATCGCCTGAGCCTCTGGACTAGGGCATGCAATACCACGTTGACCAGAAGAGCAAGAGCCAAAAGTTAGTTATCTTAGAAGAGGTAGCCCTATGCAATCGACCTTGCCGTCGAAGTTTCCCCACGTTTGTGACGACACCGAAGATGGCTTCGCAGTGCCCCAACGGTGGTATTCGGCTGCCGCGCTGGGCGCGCTGTTGGCGACGCTGTGGGCGCTGGCCGGCGGCCCGTCCTGGTCCGTCACCCGACGTTATCTGCTATGGGGTCTCGCCGATGCCCTGATCGTCGTCGTCAGTGTACTCCTGGCCTGGCTGGTTCGTTCCCTGGACACCACCATCGCGCCGGTGGCGCTGGCCCGCTTCGGCCTCATGGCTGTGGTCGTCTGTTACGGCGTCAACTACCTGGCCGGGCTGTACCAGCGCATCTGGCGCTACGCCTCGGCCGACGAGGTGCTGGCCATCTTTGGTGCGGTAGCGGCCAGCGCGGCTGTGTTAACCTTTGCCGATATTGTGTGGACCGCCCCGCGACGTCTCGTCCCACTGGGCGTAGTCTGGCTGACCATCTTCTTCGCCTGCGTCGGCTTCGTCGGGGTCCGCTACCGCAGCCGAGTGTGGACCGGCCTGGAGTGGCGGCTGCGCGCCGTGCAGGGGGAGTTCAATTCTCCGCGCGCGCGCGTGCTGATTGTCGGGGCGGGCGAGGCCGGGCAACTCCTGGCCTGGCGCTTTAAGAACCAGCGCGAGGGCCGGCTCTACGAGGTAGTGGGGTTCGTGGACGATGACCCGAAGAAGCACGGCCTGCGGCTGCATGGCCGGCCGGTGCTTGGAGACCGCGAGGCCATTTCCACCCTCGCGGCGCGTTACCAGGTGGACCTCATCGCCATCGCCATGTACAACATCAGCGGCGCTGACTTTCGCGCCATTGTGGACCTCTGCGAGGGGACGACGGCGGGCATCAAGGTTATCCCCAATGTCTTTGACCTCATTGAGCGGCCTAACACCCAGCCCATCCGTGATGTCACCATCGAGGACCTGCTGGGCCGCGAGATGGTCGAAGTGGACGAGGCGGCGTGCCGCAAACTGGTGGCGGGCAAGACGGTACTGGTGACCGGGGCGGCCGGCTCCATCGGCTCCGAGTTGTGCCGCCAGATCTATGGCTTTGGCCCGACGCACTTACTGGCCCTCGACAATAACGAGTCCGGGCTGTTTGATCTGCTGGCGACGCTGCCGCCCCATGCAGGCCGGCCTGACACGCCACGGGTGACCCCCATCATCGCCGACATCACCCATCAGATCAAGATGCGGTCTATCTTCGAGGCGCACGGGCCGCATATTGTGTTCCACGCCGCCGCCTACAAGCATGTCCCGCTCATGGAGCAGCATTTGGATGAGGCGGTGCGGGTGAACGTGCTGGGGACCTGGATCGTGGCGGACCTGGCGGCCAGCCACGGCGTCGAGCGGTTTGTCCTCATCTCCAGCGACAAGGCGGTGCATCCCTCCAATGTGATGGGCGCGACCAAGCGACTGTGTGAGCGGCTGATTACCAACGACGTTCCGTTCGCGCCGCGTCGCGCCCCCACTGGCGCTCTCGTCTCTCGTGTAGACAGCGGGCCGCTGAATGGGCATAACGGTAATGGAAAGCCGGCGGGTAGCCCCGGTCTCATTCCTTGCCCCGTGCGGAATATGGCGCCGTGTCCAGAGGGTCTGATGACGGGCTGCCCCATCAGCACCGCTGCGCCGAATAGCTCGCCTTGCAAAGCCCCGCGCACGCTCTACACGGCCGTCCGCTTTGGGAATGTGCTCGGCTCGCGTGGCAGCGTCGTCCCAACATTCACGCGTCAGATTGACCAGGGTGGCCCCGTGACCATCACCCACACTGACATGACCCGTTACTTCATGAGCATTCCGGAAGCCGTGCGGCTGGTGATCCAGGCCGCGACGCTGACCGAAGGTGGGGACATCTTCATGCTCGATATGGGGCAGGAGATTCGCATTGAGGACCTGGCGCGCAAGATGATCCGTCTGCGGGGCCTGGTCCCTGACAGGGACATCCCCATTGCGTATACCGGAATGCGGCCCGGCGAGAAACTTCACGAGGAGTTGAGCACGCCCGACGAGGAGAAGCTGCCCACAGTTCATCCCAAGATTCATCGGCTGCTGACGAACCACCGTGTTGAAGGCGCGGTCCTGGCCGACCAGGCAGCGCGGCTGATTGCGCTGGCCTACGAACAGCGGCGGGATGAAGTTCTGCCTGCCCTGTGGGAATTGGTGCGGTTCGATGAGGTGCCGGTCGGGGAGCATTGATGCAAACTGGGTCTTCGCCCCACGTGTTCCCTGTTCGCCCTACCTGTCTTGGGTTAGGTGTCAAGATGGAGTACATACGGGTGTCGGCCGACCCCCTGAATGAGGCCCGCACCGATGATCCCGTGCAGTCTGTCGAGGTGGCGTTCGCCGCGCTGGTGGGTGCGCCGGCCAGCCTGGCCCTCAATTCGCCCATGGCCGCGTTCCAGACGGCGCTGCTGGCGCTGGACATCGGGCGAGGTGATGGCGTGATTGCCTCGCCCCTGAGTTGTTGCGGGGCCGTCAATGCCATCGAGCAGGTTGGGGCGCGGCCCATCCTGGCGGACGTGGAGCCAGGGACTCTCACCCTGGAGCCTCGGACCGTAGAGGAGGCCATCGAGCGGTGTCGAGCAGACCTGCCGGGCGTACCGCTTAAGGCCATCGCGCCGACGCACTACCAGGGCCAGCCCGTGGAGTTAGCGCTACTCTACCGGCTGGTCCGGACGTATGGGCTGGCCCTGGTCGAAGACGCGACCCATGCGATGGGCGCGCAGTATCGGGATGGGCGGATCGGCCAGGCGGACGAGCCTGACAGTGGGCATGCTGTTTGTTTCGCGGGTCAGGTCTGTCCGTCAGATAACGGCGCTGATGGCGGATTTATCACCGGCGGGGTCCACTTCATCGCCCGTGCGCGCGTGATCAGTCACCACGGCGCGCGGCGCGCGAGCTATGGCCTCGGCTGGGCCGGTGGGCTAGAGGCTGATGACATCATCTATCCGGGCTTCGACTTCGCCATGACGGAGAGCCAGGCCCGACAGGCGTTAGAGGCAATCGGATTAGCGGCTGTGGCGCAGACCCGACGCGCGACGCTGGCAGCGCGCTACAGCGCGGCCTTTGCCGGGCGGGCCGAGCTTGAGACGCCGCGCGCCAGGCCTGGCATTCAGAGCGCCTGGCCGACGTACCCGCTGCGCCTTAACATGGAGTGTTTCCGGCTAGCGCCTATCGGAAGGCGAGCCGTGTTCCGCGACCAATTTGTCCAGGCGCTACGCGAGCGGGGCGTGGCGGCCCGCACCCCCGGGCGGCCCATGCATCTGCACCCGTACTATCGCAACAAGTACGGCTATCAGCCCGACGACTTCCCGGTCGCTTATGGTGAGTACCGCCGAATGCTTCTACTACCGCTGGACGGCCACATGACCGACACGGCTGTAGATGCGACCATTGAAGCGGTTCTCGATGTGGCGCGCGGCCACCGCCGCTAAGAGGAGCCAGTCGGACGGTGCGGGCCGAGCTAGACGACGATACCTTCCGGGTCGCCTATTGCCGTCGGGAAGCGATAGGCCAGCGGCCGATACGGCTCCGCGTCTACCTCGGCAAAGGCCAGCCGCAGGCTCGGCGTCAGAGGCGCGTCGGGACAGACGGCCTGCCGCCAGTGGAGAAAGGGGTGGACCTGAAGGCGGGCCGTCCTGAACTCGTCCACCACCAGTTGGCCCATGACCCCGCACTCCTCCACAAACCGGCTCTGTTCAAATTCCAGCAAGACGGGCGCCGGGTCGAAGGGAAGCTCGCGCGGGGTCGCTGTCCAGCCGTCAGCGCGGCCTTCGAGGAGGGTGTAGCGGGCGCGGAACCGCCCGTCGAGCGGCACGCCCACCGAGCCAGGGTTGAGGATGTGCCAGCGGCCGACGTGGCGGTCCATGGGCAGGTGCGAGTGGGCGGCGATGACGGTGCCCTCTTCCACCCCCGCCAGCAGCGTCTCGGCTTCGGCCTCCGTCACCTGGGGAAAGATGGACTCCCACGCGCTGCGGGCCGAGCCGTGGACGACGCGAATCGGCGGCGCGTCGGGGAAGCGCAGACACAGCGTGTCGGGCCAGGCAGCGATGACCGTCTCCCAGCGGCCCTGGAGTTGGCGCTTGAGCCAGGGCAGCAGCGGCCACTGAGCGGCGTCGCTCCAGGCGGCCGGGGCGCGCGGCGTGCGGTAGTCGAGCAGATAGAATTCGTTGTTGCCGCGCATGACGGCCCACCCCTCAGCCGTCACCCGC
>CAZFUK010000458.1:0-2512 GCA_964522005.1 uncultured Anaerolineales bacterium
GGGTTCGAGGTTGGCGATGCCGCTCGGTATCAGGTCATTGATATTCGCGTGGGGCAAGCCGTGGGGGACGACCACGGTGCCTGTCGCCACCGTGTCGTTGGGCGTCACAGGCAACACCAACGTGGCCTGGTCAGTCTGAAGGACGATATGGCGCCCGGCTGTGATACCGAGGCGTTCCAGGTCGGCCGGCGCCATCCAGGCGCCCACCTCGGCGTCTCCATCGCGTACCGCCCCGTGCAGCCAAGTATTGTGACCCAACCGCCGCCGACGGCCCAGTAAGAGAAACACACCACTCTCAGCCGAAGCGACCCTCTGCTCTCCCTCACGGGCGAAACGGGCCAAGCGCTGGCGTTCCGCCTCAAGATCGCCATGCCAGAACCGTACCCGGTGGCCCACGGTGCGGGGGCCGTGTCCTAAGTAACTCCCGTCTCTCGGGCGCGGCGAAGGAATGCCTCGGCCGCCGCCAAGAAAAGGACGAGCCGGCGCGAGGACGAGATCGGTCAAGGCTCCCAGCCCTGCATCCCAGGTGAGCCTTCGCCATAGGTGGGTGAGCAGGTGGCTGCCGAACAAGGGCCGGCCGGCCGCGACACTCAAATCGGCCAGGATGCGCGCCTCGGTGCGCGTCTCCCCTGGTGGGCGCCGCACAGGACCCGCGTATTGGATCATGGGCGCCTGGTGTAGCGTTGCCATTAAGAGAGCAATGTCCCAACGTTCCAGCCAACTGGTCGTCGGTAGCACTAGATCCGCGGTCTGGCCTGTCTCGTTCTGGAATAAATCGAGGCATACCAGGCAGTCCAGTGACTCTAGGGCGCGGCGCAGTCTCGTCCCATCCGGGATGGAACGCACTGGATCGCCCCCAATCACAATCAGGGCGCGGATACGCTCTGGGCCGGGGGTCAGTATCTCGTCCGCCAGAATGCCGCCCGGCAGCGTCTCCATCACCGCCGGCATGTGGCCGACGCGGCTGCGGACGGGTTTCATCGCCACGCCGAGCCGGCGCATCAGGTCGGCCCCAAAACCAGCGCAGGGGTGGAACAACACACCGCCACGGCGGTCGAAGTTGCCCGACAGATACGCCAGGGCCTGCAACGCCACATAGCACAGGACGCCAAAGGGGCCCTGGTTGACACCGACCGACATGTGAAACGTGGCCCCACGCGCGGTTCGGATCGCGTCGGCCAGGCGGCGCACAGTGGCAGGGTCAATGCCCGTCAGGGCCGAGGTACGGGCGGCGGGATAATCGGCGGCGAGATTCAGAAGAGTAGCCAGTCCCTCCTCATAAGGGTCAGAGCGATATAGCTTTCGGAGTTCGTCCAACAGGGATAGTAGCAAGAAAACGTCTGTACCGGGGACAATGGGTATATGTTCTCCCCAACGTTGGGCGCTTTCGGTACAGCGTGGATCTACCCAGGCCGTGCGGCCGCCGCGGCGGAGCAGGCGGTCGAATACCGAGGCGCCCCCTTCCAGGTGGACGAAGCTGGATTGACTGACATAGGGGTTCGTCCCAAGCAGCAAGGCGAATTCGGCATTCTCAAAGTCGGGAATGGGATGGATGAGAGGGGAGCCATGCACAAGTTGCGCCCCGGCGAATTTATTCTGACAGTCCTGACTGGCGGCTGAGAAGACGTTGCGGGTGCCCAGGGCGCGGACAAAGCTGAATACACCGATCAGGCCCAGGTAATTGAAGGGGAGAGGGGTGCCGTAATAGACCCCCACCGCGTGGGGACCGTGTTGCTGGATAATCGGCCGCATACGGTCGGAGAAAAAGGCCATCGCCTCCGCCCAGGACACGGGGTGGTACCCCTGGGCGGAGCGGCGTAGGGGGGACAGCAGGCGCGCCGGATGGTCCGCCACTTCCAGGAAGCGAGTGCCTTTAGCGCACACAAAGCCCCGGCTGAGGGGATGGCTCCGGTCGGGGCGGATGCGGACTAACCGGCCGGCTGGGTCTGAATCAACGAGCAATCCACACGCCGCTTCGCAGATCCGGCAATAGGTGGCGCGCGAACGAGGCGTGACGCTCGTTTCGCCGGCCGCCTTATTCATTGCTATGTTGCGACGGCGTCTCGACCACGGCGATCACCGTCTCGGTCGGACGGCTTTCCGACACCGCCTGGGCCTTCAGCATTTCGGCGGCGACCATCCGAGCGAGCAGCTCATAGTCAATCGTTTCGACGCTTCTCGGGCGAGGCGCGTCTTCCGACTGTTTCAGTTCAGTATAGACACGTTGCGATGTCTTGGCGAGCTGCTCGAAAAAGCTAGCATTGCCGGCGACGAAGCCAGCGATGAAACCATTGGAAATACCGATCTTGGTGAGATTCTCGCCGGAGAGTTCGTCGCCAAAGCTGCGAAAGGCCTGGGCCACGGCATCGGCTGTACCGACGCACAATTCAGCGATGGCTCCAGCCATGCGGTTGTGCGACGCCTGCAACTCGCGTTCACGCAGCCCGCGCTTCTTGATGTCGCGCTCATCCATCACCGTCTTGGCGCTCAGGGAGTCGTCTAGCATCGAGGG
>CAZFUK010000458.1:2522-3127 GCA_964522005.1 uncultured Anaerolineales bacterium
GCAGGCTGTCGAGCATACCTAAATAACGCGGCGATCGGCTTCGAGCCGAATTCTACACCAAACACTCAAACTTGACCACTCATTGGGCTATCCCCAGCCGGCGCATGAGACGGTCGAGCATGAAGGCCGCCAACAGTGCGCCTCCAGCGGCCAACCACCAGGTAGAGCCGAGCGTCTGGTCAATGCTGGCCCATAAGCCGGTCAGCGTCGTTTGTGAAGCCGCCCAATGGATGCCAATCAGGGCCACCCCCAGGAGGAAGGCGCCCATCCGCAAATACTGGATGACGAATAGCGATATTTGCTCCAAAAGGCTGAGCTGTCGGATATAGGTGCGCCCAAGTTCGGGCAGGCGATTTTGGGCCCAATCTAGAAAATCGCCGGCGATCTGGGGCGTATTCACCAGGTTCATCACGAGGGTGTTAAATACGGCCAGGAGTTGTTGGCGGTCGCCCAGCAGGGCTAGCTGGCGGCCCGTCTCCTCGCGGATAAACTCCCTCAAATCGGGCAGCCAGTCCATGGTGGGGTCCAGTTTTAGCATGATGGCATCGGCAATGACCATTGTCCGATACAGCCGCATCACCGAGGCCGGCATACTCAGACGGGAA
>CAZFUK010000458.1:3137-4679 GCA_964522005.1 uncultured Anaerolineales bacterium
ATCACATCGAACATACGCAGGAAAAATAACCCGCTGCTCTTGTCGGCCATCGTCGCCGCTGAACTCTTGGAGGCGAGAATGTATTCGCGGATGAGATCCTTCACCTCCTGCTCAAACTGGGGCAAGGTCCGGTACGGGAGAGGGGAGAGACTATCCAACAACGTCTCGTAGGCAGCGTGAATCATCTCATTGGCGATGTATTCACGCAACTTGAACTGAAGCGCCCAGGCCCGTTCGTCGAGCCAGCCAATCAAACCAAAGTCAACATAGCCCAGCGTGCCCCCCTCCAACAGCACCAGGTTCGCCGCATGGGGGTCGGCATGGAACATACGATGGGTATAACACTGGGTGAGGATGGAGCGCAGCAGCAGACGCGCCGTCCGCCTCGGAGTAATACCCCGCTGTGCCCAGGCGGCGAGTTGCTCTGTGGCGTGGCTATTGAGCGCGGCGAGGAATTCAGTCATCCAGACGCCTTCAAGTCGCTCCAGGGTAATGACGCTTTGGCCGCAGCGGTCAAAATCCACATAGGGCGCATAATGATCAATATCATCCTGCGCCATTAGCTCATGCAGGAACTGCGCGCTACGCGCCTCGCGGTGAAAGTCGAGTTCGTCGCGTATCAGACGGCTGAATTCGTCGGCTAATACTCTAGCATTAATATTTACCAGAAGGCCGGTTAAATCGAGCAGATGGGCAAAGAGACGAACGTTGACGAGATCCACCCTAAACTGGCTTTTGACGCCGGGCCGCATGACCTTGACCACAACCCTGGTTCCATCCGGCAGCCGCGCTCCGTGGACCTGGGCGACCGAGGCCGTAGCTATGGGCACACGCTCGAAGTCGGCGAAGATGTCAGTCAGCCGGTCGTTAAGGTCACTCTCGATAATGGGAATGATAGCTTCGGCCGGTAGCGGCGGCAGGCGGTCCAGTAAGTTGGACAACTCCTCGCAGTAGGCGGCTGGCAACAGATCAAAACGCATGGCGAGGAATTGCCCAAATTTCACAAAGGCTCCGCCACACGTTTCAAGATACCAGCGTAGGAGACGAGGCCCATTGGCTGGGCGGCTCAGGCGCCCCACGACAAAGGCAATGCCAAACAGCAGGGATAGGAGAGACACGCGGAGGGTGCGACCAATATAGAACAAGGGAGTAGGGATCGTGTTGGGTGGCATAAATTGTCGCCATAAGCTGTCAGCCGGAAGAGGGTCAAATCGGTATGATGCTCAGTACGGCCCCTTGAAGGTCTTGACGCGGGCGTGCCGTCCCACCCGCTTGACCATCTTCACTGGCTCCAGCGGCTCGCCCAGGATGCCGTCGTGGATGGCCCAGCTTCGCCCGCGCACCGTGTCGGCCATCGCCAGCTGGCGGAACGGCGTCGAGCCGTCGAGCCGCACCCGCAGGTCGCCGCCGGGCCGGAAACGGCGGTCAAGGTCTTCCATTATCCGTCGCCCATACAGGTAGTCAAAGCCCCAGTGCTCCATGAGAATCGCGTTGTGGTAAGCCAGCGGGACGGCCAGCGCCAGGTCGTGGCCGACCTCCTTC
>CAZFUK010000459.1:0-4667 GCA_964522005.1 uncultured Anaerolineales bacterium
CGAACTCAGTCGGTCTGACTGCCTATGCCTTCCTCGGCAGCTTCAACCCGGCCAACCTGTGCTCCAATTATGCGGGCGGCGTCAACAGTCAGATTCTGACGAGCGCGGCCAGCTACGCTGTGACCGTCCCCGCCGGCCAGACCCTGGTGGTCCTGGTCGAGGAGTACGCAGCCGGCGCGGGATGTACCGGCTACAGCGTGGACATCAGCGCTTCGCCCATCAGTACCTCCACGCCTACACCGACTCCGACGCCGACGAGTGCGGCTGGCGTACCAACGGTTCCAGGCGGGTGTACTCCACAATCCATTGGCACCTTTAGCGGGGTGCTTGACACAGGTGACCCGACCTTCCAGCGCCCGAACGCCTTCGCCCAGGGCGGAACTTGCTCGACCAGTACGACGGGCGCGGGTGTCCACTACGATGTGTACGAGTTCCAGGCGCTCGCGCCGGCGACGATCATGGCGAGTCTGTGCCCAGCCGGGGGAGGCTCGGCCAACTTCGACTCGTTCGTCGCGGTGTATCAGGCGCCCGGCGGCGCGCAACAGCCCGGCTTCGTTCCCAACGGCTGTAGCAGCGCCATTGCCGCCAACGACGACTTCTGTAGTTCGGCCTCGCAGGTCAGCGCCTCGGTGGCGGCAGGCTACTTCTATGTCGTGGTCACTCAGTACGCGACCAGTTCGGCTCTGTGTACGGGGGGGCTTTGTTACGGAGACTACACCCTGGCCCTCAACCAACTCGCCTGCCCCTCTACTCCCACGCTGACCCCGACGCCGACGAGTACCTCTACCGCGAGCAGTATGACAGCCACTGTTACCAGCACACCCACCGTGACTAGCACTCCGACCGTCACTCCCACGCCCTGTCCTGGGCAAGCCATCGGGACGTTTAGCGGGGTGATTGACACAGGTGACCCGACCTTCCAGCGCCCGAACGCCTTTGCCCAGGGCGGAAGCTGTTCGACCAGTACGACGGGCGCGGGTGTCCACTACGATGTGTACGAGTTCCAGGCGTTATCGCCAAGCACGGTGACAGCGAGCCTGTGCGCGTCCGGGGGAGGCTCGGCCAACTTCGACTCGTTCGTCGCGGTGTATCAGGCGCCCGGCGGCGCGCAACAGCCCGGCTTCGTTCCCAACGGCTGTAGCAGCGCCATTGCCGCCAACGACGACTTCTGTAGTTCGGCCTCGCAGGTCAGCGCCTCGGTGGCGGCAGGCTATTACTATGTCGTGGTCACTCAGTACGCGACCAGTTCGACTGTGTGTACTGGGGGACTCTGTTACGGGAACTACACTCTTGCCATGAGCGAGCTTGTGTGTGGCGGCACGCTGACGCCCACTCCCACCGGCACGCCGACGAGCACGGCCACCAGCACGGCCACGGTGACCCCTACCCCGACCAGTACCACGACACCGACGAGTACCGGCACAGCGACCACGACGGTCACCTCGACCAGCACGGCGACCACGACGGCTACCCCCACCAGCACGGTCACGAGTATCCCCACCGTGACCACCACCCCGACGGCGACCGCTACCCCCAACACCGACCGGCCCGCCGTCTGGCGCAACGGAAGTTGGTACTTGCGCCGCTCCCTCACCACCGGCCCGGCCGAGATCGCCTTCACCTATGGCCTGTCCAGCGATACCCCCCTCATGTGCGACTGGGACGGCGACGGTGTCAAGACACCCGGCGTCGTGCGCGGTACCACCTGGTACTTGAGTAACAGCGCCAGCGGCGCGCCCCCTATCCTCGTCTTTACCTATGGTCTGGCGGGCGACATCCCGGTCTGCGGCGACTGGGATGGCAACCTGGTCCAGACACCGGGCGTCGTCCGCAACGGCGTGTGGTACCTGCGTAACAGCAACAGCACCGGGTCGGCGGACATCATCCTCCAGTACGGTCTCGCCAACGACACGCCGATGGTGGGCGACTGGGACGGCAACGGGACCGACACGGTGGGGGTGTATCGCAAGACGGACTCAAGCTGGCACCTGAGGAACGCCAACACGACGGGGACGGCGGATATCGCCTTCACGTATGGGGTCTTTGGAGACATACCGATGGTGGGGGACTGGGACAACAACACGACCGACACGCCTGGAGTGATGCGGGGCAACGCGTGGTATCTGCGTAACAGCAACTCGACGGGTGTATCCGACCTGGCCTTCACCTACGGTACGACAGGGGACAAGCCGCTCGTCTGGCGCTAGCCCTGCTCTAGAACAAGGACTACTCGAATACTCGGCGCATCTCTTCTCCACGCCGGGTATTCGAGTGAACCCTGTTCTCATGACGGCGACATCTGCCCTTTGGCTCTCCTGGTTGACGGCAAACAACTAATCACCTATACTCCCTGCCATGAAACCATCCAGATGGGCTGTCAGGTGGTGACAGCAGCGGTGGTGCGGTACGAACACACAATTCAAAAGGCAAATCTCATGCAAACCCCCTATTCTCGCATCACTCGCTTGTTGCGTCTGATGGCTCCCGCCCTCCTGCTGGCTGTTTTGGGAGGGTCATCGGCGCGCTTTAACCCGACAGTCCACGCCTATTCGAGCGCGGCGGTCGCCGGCGTCAAATCCGCCATTGGGCTGGCCCAGCCCACGGCCATCCCCGCGCAAACAGGGAATGACGTCGGCAAGCCGGAGCCAAGTCCGGAGTTTTCCGTCCTACAGTACGACGGTCCGCTGCGGCGCGGGCTACAGGTGGGGCGGAGGTTGGCGGCGGCCACGGCCACGCAGCAGAGTGAGGTGGAGCCGAACGGCACGACCGCCACCGCCTCGCCCATCGTCGGGACGGGCGCCAGGGTCAGAGGTAATCTATTCCCCAACGGCGACATTGATTTTTACTCCTTCACCGCGAACGCGGGCGACCGCGTCTATGCCGCCGTGATGACGTCGTTTTCGGCGGGCAGCAGCACCGACAGCCAACTGACCGTGCTCGCGTCGGACGGCACGACAGTGATCGAGTTCGACGACGACAACGGCACCTTCGCCGCGCTTTCGTCTTCCATCGCGGGCGCGACGATCCCGACGACCGGCACCTACTACCTGAAGGTCAATGACTTCACCGCCGGCACCACCTCTGAGCGTCCCTACGAGCTATGGTTTCAAGTGCACAGCGGCGCGCCCACGCCCGAAGTCGAATCGAATAATACGCCGGGCACGGCCAACTCGCTGCCCGCCAATGGCTGGGTGAGTGGCACGCGCGATCCGGCGGTGGCGACCGAGCAGGATTGGTACAGCTTCTCGCTCAACGCGGGCGATACGGTATTCCTGAGCCTTGATCTGAACCCGGAGCGCGATGGCTCGGTCTGGAACGGACGGCTGGGGTTCGGCCTCTTCGGCGACGCGGGTGATCAGCTTCTGATTGTGGATGACGCCGGAAGCGGCGATTTGTCACCTGTCCCGAATAACCCTTCCGAAGCCTTTTTCATGACGGTCAAGAGCGCGGGCACCTACTACGCTTTCGTTGATTCGGCTTCCGCCGCCATCGGGGGGCCGACGGCGACCTACCACTTGAGTGTTACGGTGCTACCCGCGCCCACGGGCTTGAGTTGCACGACGTACACCAGCACCGACGTGCCCAAGACCATCGGGCCAGGCACGGGCCTGGTCAGTTCGACCATCACGGTGCCGGGCCATCCTCGGATCGAGGACCTCAACGTCGAGATCGTCCTCAACCACGCGCAGATGAACGAAATAGACGCGCACTTGCGCTCACCGGCCGGCAATAACAATGGGCTGTTCTCTGACATCGGCGCCCCCGCCACGGGCGGGCAGACGCAGATGGACCTTGTCCTTGACGACGAGGCAGGTGTCCCGATTAGTTTCACCATTCTCAAAGGCCTGCAGTTTAAGCCGGAGAATAATTCCACCGCCGGTACGGCGAGTACCTCCGGCGCCTATCGCCTCTCCACCTTCTACGGTGAGGATGCCGGCGGCGTCTGGACGCTTGACTTGTACGATGACACGGCGGGCGCCAACGGCGGAACGCTGACTAGTTGGGGCCTACGGATCTGCACGCCGCCGGCGGCGCCGAGTTGCCCGGCTGGCTTCGGTCCCATCACCGTCTTTTCGACCGACTTCGAGGCGGGGGCGGCGGGCTTCACGCATTCGGGCGCGCAGGATGAGTGGGAACTGGGCCTGCCGACCACGGCGGCCACCACCACGACCAATCCGGTCGCGGCCTTCGATAGCTGTAATAGCGGCGTGAATTGCTGGAAGACCGACCTCGACAATACCTACAACGCCTCGAGCAACCAGGACCTGCTCTCGCCGCCCATCAACCTGGCGGGTCTTACAGGGCCAGTGGTCGTGACCTGGGCGATGCGCCACCAAATCGAGACGGCCAACTTCGACCACATGTTCGTTGACTTCCAACAGGTCGGCGGGGCGACGCCGGTGCGGCTCTACGAATGGCTCGATCCGACGGCCATCAGCGCCTCCGCCGGCACGGGCAACCCGCAGCAGAATATCGGAGGGAGTTACGGTTGGGGCGTTTACTCGCGCCGCGCCGACAGCCTCGCCGGCCTCAATACGGAGTTGCGCTTCCACCTCGACAGCGACACCACCGTCCAATTCGCCGGTCTGGCGGTGGATGATGTCAGCGTGACAGCATGCCAAGCCCTTTCCGCTGACCTATCCATCACCCAGACGGATGGGGTCACG
>CAZFUK010000460.1:0-2866 GCA_964522005.1 uncultured Anaerolineales bacterium
GAGGCGGTGGCCGACTGCTTCGCGGCGGGGCCGTTGGAGACGCGCGTCCTGGGCGGTGAGATTGGAACCGCTTCGGCCCTCAAGATGTGCTACGCCGCCTACACCAAGGGCACGACGGCCCTGCTGAGCGCCATCCTGGCGACGGCGGAGCGCCTGGGCGTCCGCGACGCGCTCTACCAGCAGTGGAACCAGGACGAGGCCAGCTTCGCCGAGGGCGTCAATCGCCGCGTGCGCGGGGTGACAGCCAAAGCGTGGCGCTTCGCCGGTGAGATGGAGGAGATCGCGGCGACGCTGGACAGCGCGGGCCTACCGCCGGGCTTCCACCTCGCCGCCGCCGACGTCTATCGCCGGTTGGCCCCGTTCAAGGGCGCACCCGAAACACCGCCCCTGGAGGCTGTGCTGGCCGCGCTCCTGGAGTCGTCCTAATCCTGATAATTCTGTAAATTCTGTCAAAAACGCCTGGGCCTGGAGATTGTGCCGTCTCCAGGCTCTCGTTATTTCGCCAACAATTCCCCCATCAGTTCCTAACAAAGTCTGAAAATAGACGGGGTATCATGGGGCCAGTGAATTACCGCTAGCCATTCTTGAGCACTGGAGAGGTGACCTATGACCCCGATGAAGCCCAAAGCCCGAGGCCGCAAGCCCGCTAAGCGATTGACCGCGTTGAAGACGGCCCTGGTGGCCGTGTCCATGGGATTGACCGTCGGGACGTGGGGCGTCCTGACCAGCCCCAACGTCCAGGCGATGCAAGCCGTAGTGGACGACGGCGGGGGTCAGGTGGCCGTCACCGCCCCGGCCCTCCCTACCGCCGCCCTCGCTACGCCCCTCAGCCCGGCGCCGGCCACCGCGACCGCGACGGCCACGACGACCGCGCCGGCTCAAGCCCAGCCCACGGCGACCGCCACGGCTCAAGCCCAGCCCACGGCAACCGGCACCGCGCAGCCGACCGCGACCGCTACGGCGGCGACCAGCAAGCAGACGGCGGCCCCGGCGCCGGTGGCGCGCACCCGCTCATCCAAGTAATTCAGAATATTCTCCCCATCGGTTCTTAACAATGTCCTAAAGAGTCTGGGCTATGCTAGGGGCAGCCAAGCAGGAAGACGCCGCCGCGAGGCGACGCGTAACAGTGGACGTGAAGCATAGAGGAGAGTGACATGACAACGGTAGCAATGCCAGGCGCACGAACGGCACGCCGGAGCGTCAAGGGCCGAGGGTGGCTCTGGCTGGTTCTTCTGGCGGTGGTAGCCGTGGGCGGCTATCTGGTCTATCAGCGCTACGAGCCGAAGACGGCGACGACGGCCCCGACGACGGCGCGCGTGACCAAGGGCGACATCGCCACGACGGTGACGGCGACGGGCAACCTGGAAGCGGCCACCCAGGTGGACCTGAACTTAACCACGGGCGGGGTTGTCAAGGCCGTGCTGGTCAAGGCGGGCGACCCGGTCCAGGCGGGTCAGCCCTTGCTCCAACTCCAGACCACGGACCTGGAACTGGCCGTGACGACGGCGCAGGCCAACCTGGACAGCGCCAGGCTGAAGCTGGAACAGGCCAGGCAGGGGGCGACGGATACAGACATCGCGGCCGCCCAGGCCAAGGTGGATAGCGCCAAGGCGGCCCTGAATGCCCTGTACGTCGGCCCCACCCAGGCCGACCTGGCCGATGCCCAGGCCCGCCTCGTCGCGGCCCAGGCCCAACTGGCGAAGGCGCGGCAGGGGTCCGCCACGACGGGCGACGTCGCGTCGGCCCAGGCGAGCATCACCTCCGCCCAGGCGAACCTGGATAAGGTAAAGGCTGGGGCGACGGAGCAGACCCTCGCCAACGCCCAGCAGAAGGTCGAGCAGGCCAAGAACGCCCTGTGGGCGGCCCAGTCCAGCCGCGACTCGATCTGCGGGCGGGCCAAGAACCCCGACGAGGACTCAAGCTGCCAGGGGGCGCGGGCGCAGGTGAACCAGCAAGAGGCCAACGTCCAGATGGCGCAGAACGACCTGGCCGCGCTCCAGGCCGGACCGACGCAGACCGACCTGGCGCAGGCCCAGGCGAGCTTCACCCAGGCCCAGGCCAATCTCCAGAAGCTGACCACGGTCAACCCGAATGACGTGACCGTGGCGCAGCAGAGCGTCGCCCAGGCGCAGGCCGCGCTGGACAAGCTGCGCCAGGGGCCGACGGACGCCGAGGTCACGCAGGCGCAGTCCAACATAGCGCAGGCTCAGGCCGCCCTCGACACGCTGACCAAGGGGCCGGATACGCTGACAGTCCAGTTGGCGGAGGCGGCGGTCAAGCAGGCCCAGGCGCAGTTGGAGCAGGCCCAGTACAAGCTGTCGCAGGCGACCCTCACCGCGCCCTTCGCGGGGGTCGTGACGGCGGTGAACACAGCGGCGGGCGCGACGGCCGGCACGAGCGGCGCGCCGATTCAGTTGGCGGACCTGAACACTCTCCAGATCAAGACCCAGGTGTCGGAGTTGGACCGCGCTAAGCTCAAGGTGGGCCAGCCGGTGCGGATTAGCCTGGAGGCGCTGAGCGGCAAGACACTGGTGGGTGAGATTACGGCCATCAGCCCAACCGGGACGAGCACCAACGGCGTGGTGAACTATGCCGTGACGGTGACGCTCAAGCAGTCCGACCCGAACGCGGCGGCCGGCATGACGGCGACGCTCACCATCATCGTCGAGAGCAAGCAGGGCGCGCTGCGCGTTCCCAGCCGCGCGATCCAGACAGTCAACGGGCAAAAGGTCGTCAATGTCCTGCGCGACGGCCAGACGGTGACGGTCCAGGTCCAGACGGGTGTGACCGACGGCACGCTGACCGAGATCAGCAGCCCCGACCTGAAGGAAGGCGATCAGGTGGTGGTGAACGGCACAGGTACGAC
>CAZFUK010000460.1:2966-4664 GCA_964522005.1 uncultured Anaerolineales bacterium
TATGAGCGAGCGAGTCATTGATATTGAGGCGGTGACGAAGGTCTATCAGATGGGGGATGTGGAAGTGCGGGCGCTCCAGGGCGTCACGTGCCATGTGGACAAGGGCGAGTTTGTGGCGATTATCGGGCCGAGCGGGTCCGGCAAGTCCACCCTCATGAACATCATCGGCTGTCTGGACCAGCCCTCCGAGGGCGCGTACCGCCTGGATGGCATCGAGGTGGGCGAGCTAGACGACGACCAGTTGGCCGCCATTCGCAACCAGAAAATCGGCTTCGTGTTCCAGAGCTTCAACCTGCTGCGCCGCGTGCCGGCCTGGAAGCAGGTGGCCCTGCCGCTGATCTACTCGGGCGCGGAGAGCCGCCGCGAGCGGTCGGTGGCCGCGCTCGAAGCGGTGGGCCTGGGTGAGCGGCTGAACCATCTACCTAGCGAGCTATCGGGCGGTCAGCAGCAGCGCGTCGCCATCGCCCGCGCCCTGGTCACCGAGCCGGCCATCTTGCTGGCCGACGAGCCAACGGGCAACCTGGACTCGAAGGCCGGGGCGGAGGTTATGGCTATCTTCAAGCGGCTGAACCGCGAGGCGGGCCTGACCGTGGTCCTGGTGACGCACGACGCCTCCATCGCCGCGCAGGCCGACCGGGTGATTCGCATCTTCGACGGGAAGGCGTATCAAGAGGACGGAGGACGGAAGGCAGAAGGCAGAAGGCAGAAGGCGGAGGACGAATTACGAATTACGGATTACGGACTACGGGATGCCGAGCGCGAATTGGTCTTTAGTCCTTCGTCGGTCGGGAATGGGAGGATCGGATGAGCATTTTCGAGTCGTTGCAGATCGCGCTGGACGGGTTGGTCTCGAACAAGCTGCGGGCCGTGCTGACCATGCTCGGCATCATCATCGGCGTGGCGGCTGTCATTGTCATGTTGGGCATCGGGCGCGGCGCGCAGGCCAGCATCGAGGCGCAGATTCAGTCCAACGGGACTAACCTGCTCTACGTCCGCCCCGGCTCGTCGCAGCAGGGCGGCGTCCGTCAGGCGCAAGGCTCGGCGCAGACGCTGACGTACGCCGACGCCCAGGCGCTAGCCGAAGCGGGCGCGGCCCCGGCGGTCGCCGCCGTCGCGCCGGAGTACAACGCCTTCGGGCAGGTGGTCTACCAGGGCGTCAATGCCAACAGCCGCGTGACCGGCGTCACGCCCGAGTACCTGGCGGTGCGCCTGCTGAGCCTGGCGAGCGGCGACTTCATTGACGCCTCGCAGGTGACGGGGCGCTCCACAGTAGCCGTGCTCGGCGCGAACGTGACGAAGACCCTTTTCCAGGACGCCGACCCGATCGGCCAGTCCATCCGTATCAACAACATCGCGTTCCGCGTGGTCGGCGTGCTGGCCGCCAAGGGCGGGACGGGCTTCGGCAGCCTGGACGACCAGGTGATGGTGCCGATTACCACGGCGCAGCTACGGCTGGCGGGCGGCGGGCAGTTCCGAGGCTCCAACAACATTTCGGTCATCAACGTCCAGATTGTGGACGCCTCCCAGAACGACGCGGCGATCCAGCAGGTGAGCCAGATTCTGCGCGAGCGGCACCACATCACGGCCGAGGATGACTTCAATGTGACCAGCCAGCAGGACATCATCCAGACGGCGGCCACGACGACGGGTATCTTCACCCTGTTCCTGGGCGCCATCGCGGGCATCTCCCTGCTCGTG
>CAZFUK010000461.1:0-4657 GCA_964522005.1 uncultured Anaerolineales bacterium
GCGTCAAGGTCGCCGTCACCGTCAATGTCCCCGAGGGCCACGGCGTCTGGCCCATTCCCCGCCGTATAGCTCGTGGGCCCGCTAAAGCCGAGCGTACACGCGGCTGGCCCCAGGACGCTGGCCGGGCTGATGGGATGAGAGGCGCTGGCGACGCCAGCATAGTCAGCGCCGTCACCCTCTTCACTCGGCCTCTCTGATCGCACGACGGACGTTGGACCTAGCAGGAGGACCAGGGCCAGGACGAGGGACAGGCTCAGGAGGGGAAGAATGAGACGGACCACCCTGCGGCGGGGGGCGGAGGTACTCATGGCGGCAGGCTCCTTTAAGTTCGGGCAGGAATCACGATGACAATCTAGCATAACCCAGGCGCAACGGCATAACACCTGGATACGCGTTTGTATGAACCCGTAAACTTAAACGCCCCCTGGCGGAGGAAGATACTGCCAGGCCATGAGATTCGGAAAAACGCTCACACGGATAGACCTGACAGGTTTTAGCGAAGTCCCCGAAGGGGGAAACCTGTCAGGTCTGCAAGTTCGGAACCCGCTAAGCTGCATAGACCTGACAGGTTTCGGAAAACCTGTCAGGTCTGCGAAGGGTTTTAGCGGGCGGTGCTGGGCAGGGCGGGCGCGGTGCGCGCATGGCCGTGGCCAATGATGGCGGCGGCGGCCAGGGCAACACCGCCAACCAATCCAACCAGGGCGGCCAGGGTGAGCATGTCGGGATAGACCAGGGGCTGGCCGCGCAGCGCCTGCCAGGTCAGCAGGGCGACCAGGCCGAGGTAGCCCAGCGCGGCGGTGGCCACAAGGGCGGTCCGATGGCCCTGGCCCAGGCGGCGGAAGCGGCGGCTGAGCCACAAGCCGACCAGGGGCAGCACCTGCATGGCATGCAGGCCGACGAAGTGGCCGATGCGCAGGTCCCCGCCTTCGAGGCTCCAGCCGGTGACCGGCAGCCCACGCCCGCCATCGTCCACGCCGACGCTGTGCGCGCCGAAGCTGGTGGGCCGCTGGCCGGCCTGCAGGGCGGCGCGCTGGCTGGGCGAGGGCAGGCTGGTCATGATGAAGCCCTCGGCGGCGCCAACCAGGACGACCACCAGACCCAGGCGCAGCGCCCAGGCCAGAGCGGCGTCGGGCAGGCGCTGGCGCAGCAGCAGGACGGCGGCCAGCAGCGTCATGACCCAGATGACGACGATCATGCTGCCCATGAGCGAGAACAGCGCGCCGTCCAGCGGCGTACTCAGGTTGAAGTGGCTGGTCGTGCCGCGAATGACCTGCCCGATGATGACGACCATCTCCAGCGTGAAGCCGAGGGCGATGACCCACGACACCAGGCCGACCAGACGGCGGTGCCCCCGGACAAAGCCGAGCAGCCAGGCCAGGGTGAAGGTGTACATGGCCGACGACAGGGCGAACTTGGCGGGCTTGAGCCAGGCGGGCTGCCCGCTGATGACGCGCGGGTCGAGCAGCAGGCCGGCGACGGTGGCGGCCAGGGTGAGCAGCATCACCACGCCATAGGCGGTCAGCGGCTTGTTGGTGTCCCAGGCGCGGCGCAGGGTGGCCCAGGTGTTGAGGGCGGCGAGCATAGACAACCGCATAGACAACATGATAGAGCCTCCTCAGGGTAAGACTGAAGACGGATGATTAAAGATTGACGATTGACGATTGACGATTGACGATTGACGATTGATGGAAGGCAGAAGGCGGAAGGCAGAAGGCAGCCGTGGCGTTTAGGCCACGGGGCGCCGCCGTAAGCAGCCGTGGCGTTTAGGCCACGGGGTCCTGCGCAAGCACGGCCGGTAGGCGGCGGTGCGCCACGGCGCGGACCATCAGGAAGGTCAGCAGACCGAGCGGGCCGAGCATCAGAATCAGGAACAGCACAGGCGCGACGACCCAGTGGCTCAGCTTGAGCGCGCGGCCCTCGAGGAAGGCCCAGCGGCCGACGAACAGGTCGAAGGCGACAAAGTGCGCCCAGGCGACGGTCGCGCCGAAGGGGTTGCCCAGCAGGGCGCCGATGCCGGCCGCCGTGGGGCTGGCGAGCGCACCGGCGACCTGGGCGGGACTGGGGCCACTGCCGGCCAGCAACGGGCTGCCCAGCAGGAGCGCGGCGTAGATCAGGGCGGGCGGGGCGACAATCCAGGGCGAGCGGATTATCCGCTCGGTCCAGCGCCAGGTCGGCGCGAGGAGCATCAAGGCCCAGAAGGGCAGGATAACCACGTTGACCAGGGAGAAGACGCTTTCCATAGTTACCGCTCTGCCTCCTACGCGGGTTCGGACAGGCCGGGGTTCTGCAAGCCCTGGCCCAGGAACGCGAGGGCCTGGTCGAGGAAGCGGGGGTCGTGGCGGTGGTCGCCAAAGCGGCCCGCCTGCGCCAGGGTGACGATGCCGTGCATCAGGCTCCAGGCCGTAATGGCCGCCATCCAGGTCCCTGGCTCGTCCAGCGGACGGAAGACACCCGCCGCGACGCCGTCGGCGATGCACTGGTAGAGGACCATAAACGTGGCGTCGGCCGCCTGCCAGTCTTCGGGCGAGGGCGAGAAGCCGGGCACGGGCTGGCCGAACATGACCTGGTAGTGCTCCGGGTGGGCGTCGGCGAACTCGAAGTAGGCGCGGCCGAGGGCGGCCAGCCGCAGGTCGGGGCGCAGGTCGGTGGGCACCTCGGCCAGGGCCGCGCCGAAGCGGCGGAAGCCCTCGTGAAACAGGGCCAGGAAGATGGCTTCCTTATCCGTGAAGTACTCGTACAGGGTGGCCGGGCTGTACTCGGCCCGCCGCGCCACCTCGCGCAGCGACACGGCCGGCGGCCCGACCTCGCGCATTAGCTGCCGCGCCGCTGCTAGAATCGTCTCCCGCGCCTGCTCCCGCTCCCGCTCTCGCCGCTCGCGTACCCCCATCGCCACCTCTCCCTCGAACACAGTTCAATTACCGAACACTGTTCGGATTATAAACCATGTTCGGGATTTTGTCAAGGGGGTATTAGCGACTCGGCTCCATTCCGCCTCGATTGATATGCGGCAGGTAGAGCCGGAAGCCCGACTCGGTCGGCGTCCCCGTCGGGGTCACTGTGGGCGGCGGCGCGCTGGCGGTCGGCGTGGCTGAGGTAGTCGTCCCCGTGGCGGCCGGGGTCAGCGTGCGGGTCACCGTGACCGAAGGCGTGACGCTGGGGGGGATGGGCGTGGCGGTCGTGGTCGCGGGCGGCGTGCCGGTGGGCACGGCGCTACCCGTTGGCGTGGGGGTGGTCGTCGCGGCCCGCGTCGCGGTGCGCGTCACCGCCGTCGTCGCGCTGGCCGTCGAGGTGGGCGAAGCGGTCCCGGTGGTCGTCGGGCCTGGGGTGCGGGTGAGTGTCGGCAGGGCGGTCGGCGTGCGGGTGGGCGTTGCGGTGTCCACGACCGCGCCGCGCCAGAAGCCGCCGACGAGGGAGTAGCCGCCGCCCGATAGTTTACCCGCGTCGGGCTGGCCGATAGTCCCCTCGACCACATAGTCACCGCCAATACTCCGCCCCCCACCCCCATCCACCGTACTCCACGCCAGGTCATAGCCGCCCCCAGACTGCGCCAGGACCGACGGGCCGAGGACAAGGAGCGTTAGTAATAACATGACGACGCGGTAGGGCTGCCACCAGGGTCGCATAGAGCACCTCCTGGACGCGTCCGCGTCTAGTGTAGGACGACGAGCATCTGGACCACACCCGCGCCATCCTTGAGAGAGCCGAGGGCCTTGCCCAGCACCGCGCCGGCCGGAGGGTTATCGCCCGCCCGCATGGCATGGCCGGGCCGGGTCGAGGTCGTCAGCAGGTCGCCGGGACGAATGGGGCCGTTCTCGGCGCTGGCTTTGACGGGCACCACGCCGACCACCGCCAGCGGCACGTGGCCCACCTTTTCACCCTGAACCGGCTGGCCGCCCAGGAAGCCGGGCTGGGTCGAGTAGACGCCCGCCACGGTCGTCTGGTAGGGCTGGCTGCTGAGCGTCAGTTCGCCGTCCTCGCCAATCACCAGGACATCCCCCGCCGAGAGGCCGGGCTTGGCCGGTAGCAGCTCCGCGAAATCGGCGCCTGAAGCGCCAAAGCCTACATCAGCTATCACCTGGCCGGCCGTCGTCACCCGGAATTGGACATCGTTCTCCGCCTCGTTGACCGCCTTGATAAAGTCACCTCCACCCGTGCCGGCCGTGTTCGTCCCGCCGTTCTGGAGATACAACACTTCGCCTGTGCCGCCATTGCTGAAGTGCGACGTCGCGAAGTTGCTGTTGTTGGTGACGTAGGCGGCCATGCCCCCGTTGGACTGCGTATTGGTTACCCGCAGCGCGGCCTGGGTGCGGGCCTGCCCATTGTTTTCCGCGTAGAGGGCGACCCCCGTGCTGTTACTGAAGCGTCCCCCTAGCCCGCCCGCGTCGCTGCTGATACCGCTGACGCCAATCCCGTCAGGCGCCTGGCCGACCACGCCAGCGCCCGCCCCGGCGCGATACCCGTAGACACCCGTGCCGCCCGAGCCGCCGGTGCCCCGGCCATAGACGGCAATCCCGCCGCCCTCAGTCGTCACGCCATACACGCCGTAGCCGGTGCGGGAGGTGCCGTAGACGCCCCAGCCGTCGCCGTTCTGCGAACCCCACACCCCAATCCCGTTGCCCCCGGCGCCATTGTTGATACCCCGCACACCGGCCGAGAA
>CAZFUK010000462.1:0-4656 GCA_964522005.1 uncultured Anaerolineales bacterium
TAGCGGCAAACTGCTCGTCCCAAAGGGCTTCGTCAGCCGCGATTTCCTCCAGGCTCTCTTCCAGGGGTAACCGGCCCTGCATCATCCTCTCCCCACAAATGGCATCTGCGTCGCCATAATCGTCATAAACTGCACATTCGAGTCCAGCGGCAGGCTCGCCATAAACACCACGGCGCGGGCCACGTCCTCCACGTCCATCGTCGGCTCGGGCATGACCGTCCCGTTGGCTTGCAGGACCCCGTTCTTCATGCGCGCCGTCATCTCGGTGGCGGCGTTGCCAATGTCAATCTGCCCGCACGCGATATTGAAGGGCCGACCGTCCAGCGCCGTCGCCTTGGTCAGCCCGGTGATGGCGTGCTTGGTGGCCGTGTAGGGCGCGGAGTTGGGGCGCGGCGCGTGGGCCGAGATGGAGCCGTTGTTGATGATACGGCCGCCACGCGGCGTCTGCGCCTTCATAAGACGGAAGGCGGCCTGGGTGCACAGGAACGCGCCGGTGAGGTTGACATTCACCACGGTCTGCCACTGGTCAAAGCTCAGGTCCTCCAGGGGAATGGCTGGCGCGCCCGTCCCGGCGTTGTTGAACAGCAGGTCGAGCCGACCGAAGGTCGCTTGGGTCTGGGCGAACAGGGCGTGGACGGAGGCCGGGTCGGTCACATCCGTCGGCACGGCCAGCGCCTGCCCCCCCACCCCCTCCGCGTCGGCCACGACCCCCGCCAGCCGCTCGGGGCGGCGGCCGGCCAGGACCACGGCGTACCCCTCGCGCAGCAGAGCCAGCGCGCATGCTCGCCCGATGCCCGACCCCGCGCCGGTGATAATCGCCACCCTGTGCTGAACGCCCATGCCGTCCCTCACTTCGCCCCTGCCTGGATGCGGGCTTTCATGCGGGCGATGAAGTCTTCCCAGACCGGGTAGTCGCTGCCCCCCCAGACCGAGGCTCGGAAGGCGTCGGCCTGGGCTTCGGACCAGCCGAGGCGCTTGAGGGCGTAGAGCGAGTAGAACGCCGTCACGCGGAAGTTGGCGGCGCAGTGTACCAGGGTCTTGCCGGGCGTTAGGGCCTGCATCACGCTCTCAAACGCCTCGAAGTCGCTCGCCGTGGGTCCCTCCCAGTCCACCGGAATGTGGTGGTAGGCCAGGCCGAGGGACTGCGCCAGGCCCGGCTCGTCGGGCAGGGAGTAGCGCGGGTTGATCGGCGCGAGGTTGACGACGGTGGTGACCCCTTCGGCCGCCGCCGCCCGCAACTGCTCCTCCGTCGGCTGCCCGCCGGTGATGAGTTGGTCGTTTACCTGCCGGAAGTTGTAGATGTCCTGGGTACTCATAAAGGCCACACCCGAGTCGTCTCGCCAGCGGCATGAGCGCGGAGGGCTTTCTCAGCCAGCGCTTCTAGCTTCCCCGCCTTGACATCGGCCTCAAACTGCCGATCCCACATGTGGGCATCATATTCAGCAAACCAGCGGCGAAACCCGGTCAATTCCTGTTCCGACAACTCCTTGATTTGGCTTTCCAGGACCTCGACTCGGCTCATAGATGACCTCTCTAACATCGGTTGTGCGGCACGTGAGGGCAAGTTTACCCGTGTCGTTTAGCGGATGCAAAATCGACCCTGCCCTGACACAGGTCAGGAATACGGGCCGGCCCGCACCACCCAATACACCACGTAGAGAGCCGAGAGAGCTACTAGGCCGGCCTCCAACACCAGACGAGGGCGGCCTTTGACAGCAGCATCAAGCCGCTGGAGTTCGAGGCCGAGGAGGAGCAGGATGGCGGGGACGAGGGACCAGGCGAGGCGCGTCGCGTAGTACCCCAGGAGACCGTAGAAGGGCAGCGCCGCCAGGAGGTAGACCCTCACCGCGAAACGCCCTGTCTTGTCACGCCGACTAACCCCCGGCGGTCCGCTAACTGTCAGACGGGCGAGCAGAGCGGCCGCCAACAGCAGGCACGGGAAGAGGGCAACCGTGATGAGCATGCCACTATAGACCGCCAGGTTGCGGCCCAGGTCTACCAGGAAGGTGGGCAGCCCCTGGGCGAGAGCGTCGGCCATCCACACGAATTGACGGTATTTAGCCACCTCGTGGGAGTAGAAAGAACCGGTGCGAAGCACGACGAAGCCGATCCAGAGAGCGATGGGGGCGGCGAAGGCGGCCAGCAGGAGCAGCAGACGCAGGGCCTTGACGGCCAGACGCCCCTCGCACACCAGGACGCAGACGCCCACCCCGATAACCGTCACGGCGAACGCGCCATAGAGCAGCCCGCCCAGGCCCAGCAGCAGGCCCATGACCGCGAAATAGCGGAGCCTCAGCGTCGCCAGGCGGGGCCGGAGCCAGCCGAACAGGGCGAGCGAGGCGACGGGCGCGAACAGGTTGAACATCTGGAGATGGGGCGTCCAGAAGAAGGCTTTGGTCACCTCGTTGACGACGAGGATGGCGAGGGGCAGGAGCGTCCAGGGGCTAAACAGAGCGGGCGTCCCCATCAGCCGCTGGAACAACACGACGCTGGCGACCAGCAACTCCAGGTTGATGAGCAGGAGGCCGACAAACTCGGGCAGGTACGGGCCGAAGCGAGCGTCGCCGGCGCGGGCCAAGAGCGGGGCAACCAGGGCGGTGGGAACGAGGCGAAAGGGGAGGGCGGCCACCCACCCGGCGACGGGATACAGGGGCCGGCTCTGCCAGACACGGTGCGAGGGCGCGAGCAGGAGCGCCGGGGTGTGGGCCAGGGAGACGAACTCGAACGAATCGCAGTTGATGGTCAGGTGAACCGGCCCGGCTAGCTCCATCACCGTGACGCACTGGGCGACTTCCTGCCCACGCGGCACACGCGGCGAGACAAGGAAGAGGGCCATGCTGACGAGAGCCAGCACTGCGATCACCAGGGTCTCTCGCAGTTGGTTGGGCGTCGCCAGGCGGAGCGCCTGTGGGTCCAGCATCGCAGTATCCCGTTCAGCCTGTGTTCACCGCCGGCGGCAAGTTTACCGCAGTCACGCAGGTCATGCAAAGGAGGGACAGGCCCTCGGACCGCCGCTACACAGCGGGGCCAGAACGCGGTATAAATAGGGTAGCTCCAAGACCTGACGGGTTTTCGAAAACCTGCCAGGTCTGCCGGCACTAGACTTGAGGAGGGGACACGATGAGTGAGGCACGAGTACGCACGGGACTGGCGGTGTTGCTGGCGGAGCGGCTGGACGTGCTCCAGGGGGCGCGGGTGGGGCTGGTGAGCAACCCGACGGGGGTGACGGCCGACGTGACGCCCAACTACGACGCGCTCCTGGCGGCGGGCGTCAACCTGGTCGCCCTGTTCGGCCCGGAGCATGGCTTCGCCAGTCAGGCCGAGGACGGGCTGACGATTGCTTCGGGGGTCCACCGCCGCACGGGCCTACCGGTGTTCAGCCTGTATGGTGAGACGCGCCAGCCGACGGCCGAGATGCTGGCGGGGGTGGACGTTCTGCTGTTCGACATCCAGGACCTGGGCGTGCGCTTCTACACCTACATCTGGACGATGGCCCTCTGCCTGCGGGCCGTCGCGCCGCTGGGCAAGCGGCTGGTCGTCCTCGACCGCCCCAACCCGATTACGGCTTTGCGTGTCGAGGGGTCGGTCCTCCAGCCGGGCTTCGAGTCCTTTGTGGGCCTCTACCCGGTCCCGCTGCGCTACGGCCTGACCATCGGGGAACTGGCGCGGCTGCTCAATACTGAGTTCAACCTTGGGGCAGACCTGACGGTGATCCCGCTCCAGGGCTGGCGGCGTGACCTGTGGTTCGACGGGACGGGGCTGCCCTGGGTGGCTCCATCGCCCAACATCCCCACGTTCGACACGGCGGTCGTCTACCCCGGCGCGTGCCTGGTCGAAGGCACGACCATGTCGGAAGGGCGCGGGACGACGCACCCCTTTGAGCAGGTCGGCGCGCCCTGGCTGGACGGCGAGACCCTGGCCGACCGGCTCAACGCGCTCGACCTGCCCGGCGTCCGCTTCCGCCCCGTCAGCTTCACCCCCTCGTTCAGCAAGTACGCCGGCGAGGTCTGCCACGGCGTCCACTTCCATGTACTGGACCGCGCCGCGTTCGAGCCGCTGCCCACCGCCCTGCACCTGATCACCCAGGCCCGCGCGTTACACCCCGACGACTTCGGCTGGGCGCGCTACTTCCCAGAGGGCAACGCGCCGTTTGAGCGGCTGGTGGGGAATGGCCGCGTGGGGGCGCAGATCGAAGCGGGAACGCCGGTGGAGGAGATTGTGGGCGAGTGGGAGGAAGGGCTGCGGCAGTGGAGGATTGTGAAACAGAGCTATCATCTGTACTAGGCGATGTCGCACCGACTGAAGTCGGGCCTGAGGGGCGCGTTGCGCCGAGCGTCTACCCTGAGTACAGGGCACTTCGCACCTTCGTGGACGCCACGTCGGCGCAGGCCGACGCTCAGCCGCAGGCTCCACAGCCCCGACTTGAGTCGGAGGAGCAGGCCCAGTTCTTTCCCAGCCCAAGCGCGCTTGACAGCTTGCCCGCCCTGCGCTACAATAGCCTCACCCACCTGTCTAGACAACTTTCGCGGTTTTACCTCCCCTGCACTGAACCGGGGAGGCCAACAAGGAGGAGACCCAGATGACCAGCCGAATGCGACCGGCTCGACTGTGGACGGTCCTGTGCCTGGTGGCGGTCCTCGCGCTGCTCGCCGCGTG
>CAZFUK010000463.1:0-4652 GCA_964522005.1 uncultured Anaerolineales bacterium
CGTGGACACCGACGCCGACCTGCGCTTTATCCGCCGCCTGATGCGCGACACGGCCCAGCGCGGGCGGACGCCTGAGTCGGTTGTCCAGCAGTACCTCGCCACGGTGCGGCCCATGCACCTGGAGTTTGTCGAGCCGAGCAAACGCTACGCCGACATCATCATCCCCGAAGGTGGCTTCAACCGCGTCGCGCTGGACCTGGTCACGGCGCGCATCGAGGCGATTACGCGAGACATCGAACCGTGAAAGTTTCGGTCGTGATTCCGACGTACAATCGAGCGCGATTGGTGGGGGAGGCGCTACAGAGCGTGCTGAGCCAGCCGTTTGACGACATGGAAGTGCTGGTCATCGACGACGGCTCCACCGATGATACCCTCTCCGTCCTGGCCCGCTTCACCGGCCCACGGGTGCGGGTCGTTCACCAGCCCAACCAGGGCATCAGCGGCGCGCGGAACAGGGGGGTGCGCGAGGCGCGCGGGGAGTACGTCGCCATGCTCGACTCGGATGACCGTTGGCGGCCCAATGTCCTGCCCCGCCTCGTCGCCCGCCTCGACGCCCACCCCGAGGCGGTGCTGGTGTATGGCCGCGCCCAGGCCATGGACGCCTATGGCTTCCCACTGCCGCAGATGAAGGGGGCGGCCGAAGCCTTCCCCGGCCAGACGCTGCGCAGCATCCTCTACGGTGACTTCGTGCCCATCATCACCGCTCTCGTCCGCCGCGACGCCCTATTGCAAGCCGGGCCGTTCGACCCGGATAACCTGGCCGAGGATTGGGACATGTGGGTCCGCCTGGCGCGCCAGGGAGCGTTTGTGTTTATGGCCGATACCCTGGCCGACTTCCGCCAGCACTCGACCCAGTTCACCCGCTCCGAGGGGGAGCGGCTGGAGCGGCTGATGGCCTCGCGGGTCCACGTCCTGGACAAAGCCTTCGCTCAGCCCGACCTGCCGCCCGAGGTCGAGGCCGTGCGGCCCCTGGCCTACCGCAACGTCTACGTCACGACGGCGGTGCGCTGGCTCAACAGCGGCGCGCTCCGCCCGGCGCTGGCCGCCATGCGCCAGGCCCTGCGCTACGGGGGTCTGGTGGAGGTCGTGGCGCGCGTCGCCTACCTGAGCCTGTTCTACCAACTGGTCCGCCGGTTTACCTGGGTGCGCGTCGTGTCCGATTGGCTCTTCCACTGGCGGCGGGAAAGACTAAAGATTAAGGATTGAGCGATTGCGCATCTGGATGCCCATTCGGATAACTCTGGCCCACGGCGTGGCCGGCGGCATGGAACGCCACCACGACACGCTGGCGCGCGGGCTGGCCGGGCGCGGCCACCGGGTCACCGTCGTCACCACGGCGCACCCGGACGGCCGACTGCGGCATGAGGACGGTGGCGTCGAGACGCTCTACGTCCCGCGCACGACCTGGCGTCGCTATCAGCGCCACTGGTGGGAGGCGGGCTATGACTTGCTGCGCGAGCGACACGCCGGGCAGCCGTATGATCTCATCTTGAGCCAGAGCGCGGGCGGGCTGGGCTACCTGGGGCGGGCCCGGCAGACCCTCGGCTTGCCCAGTGTCGTGGTCCTGCACGGCTCGTCGCAGAGTGAGATGGTGTCCGCGCTACGCGGCGCGCGCAATCCCCGTGGCGTCTACCGTCTGCTCCGTCTCGGCTGGCGGCTCCCGCCGATGTGGTGGCGGTGGCGGCGGGTCGCGCCGCTCGTCGCGTACTGGATTGCCGTCAGCCCGACGGTAGGCCGGGCGAACCAACGGGAGCTAGGCTTGCCGCCCCACGCCTTGACGATTGTGCCCAACGGGGTGGATACAGGGCGCTTTCAGCCCGACCCCACGGCCCCAGCCCGCCTGCGCGCCCGCCTGGGTCTGCCCTCGGATGCCGTGCTGCTGGTGGTGGCGACGCGGCTGGAATTTGAGAAAGGCGTCCACCTGGCCCTCGAAGCCCTGGCCCGCTTGCGGCCCGCCGAGCGGTGTCTGTATCTGCTCGTCGCGGGCAAGGGGGTCTACGGGCCGACGCTGGAGCGCCGCGCCCAGGCGCTTGGGCTAGGCGGCCACGTGCGCTGGCTGGGCTTTGTCGAACACACCGACCTGCCGAGCCTACTGGCGGGCAGTGACATCTTTGTCTTTGCCAGTCTCCAACCCGAAAGCATGACGTTGAGCATCCTGGAGGCCCAGGCGGCGGGTCTGCCTGTCGTCGCCAGCGACGCGGGCGGGGTCGCTGAGGCGCCGCTCGTGGGCCAGACCGGCTTTCAGTTCAGGCGGGGGGATGTCGCCTCCCTGGTCGGCCGCCTGGAGCCGCTGCTGGCCGACCCTGTCCGCCGCCGGGCGATGGGCGCGCTGGGCCGCCGGCTGGCCGAACACCGCTTCAGCGTCGAAGCGATGGTGACGACGACCGAGGCTATCCTCTACCAATCCCTGCCCCCTAATCCCTAATCCCTGTCCTATGTCCCACCCCTCCCTCGGCCGCCGCATCTTTCGTGACACGGCCAACGTTAGTATCATCAGCACGGCCGGCCAACTGGTCGCCTACCTGATGTCGGCCTACGTCGCGGCGACCTTTGGCGCGGACTGGCGGACGGACGCCCTGGGGCTGGCTCTGACCATCCCCATGTTCACTGCCAATGTGGTGCGCGAGGCGGTGCGCTCGGTCCTGGCCCCCACGCTGGTCGAGTTGAGGGTGCGCGGCTCGCCGCGCCTCGTCCACGTCGCGCGGCAGGGGCTGCTCGTGGTCACGGTGGGCGCGGTCGGGCTATCCCTGCTGCTGGCCCTGGCGACGCCGACGCTGACGGGCTGGCTGGGCTATCGGCTGTCGGACGCGGGACAGGCGCTGTTGCATCAGTTGAGCCTCGAACTGCTGCCCATGCTCCCGTTCCTGTGCCTGTCCGGCGCGTTGGCGTCCATCCTGGTCGCCCACCACCGCTTTGGGCTGGCCTCCACGCCGGCGGGGGTGGATGCCGTCGTCAAGATCATCGTCATCGCCGTCTGGGCGCGCAGCATCGGCATCCACAGTCAGGCCTGGGGGAACGTCCTGGGCGCGCTGGCGGGCGCCATCATGCTGGGACTGGGCGTCTGGCGGCTCGGCTACCTGGCGGCGCCCTCCGCCCCGGCTGAGGGGGACACTCCGAGCGGGCCGGGCATCGGGCGCGAGATGCTCTATCCCCTGCTGGGGCTGAGCCTGCTCCAGTTGAACCCATATGTGGATCGCCTGATGGCTAGCCCGCTTCAGCCCGGCTCGGTGACGGCGCTGGGCTACGCCGAGCGCGTGGCGGCCATCCCCTACATCCTGTTCGGCGCGGGCTTCTACGGTGTCATCCTCACCCACTGGTCCGAAGTGGCGGCGTCGGAGGGACCGGCCGGCTTGCGGCGCGCCCTGCGCAACGCGGCGGCGATGGTGGTCTTTCTGCTGGGGCCGGTGGTGACGCTGCTGGTCGCGCTGCGGAGCGACCTTGTCGCCTTGCTGTTCCAGCGCGGCGCGTTCGACGCCCAGGCCACCGCCCTGACCTCGACCGCCCTCGCCTTCCTGGCCGTCGCCATCCTGCCCAACTACCTGTCGCTGCTCGTATCGCGCGCCTTCCTGGCGCTCCAGGACCGCCGCGCGCCCATGTGGCTGGGCATCGGCAACGCGGTCTGTAACATCGGCCTGAACTGGCTGCTGGTCGGCCCGCTGGGGCTGGCCGGTATCACCCTCTCGACGGCGCTGACGCTGACGCTGGTAACGGCGGTCGGCCTGGTCTGGCTCCGCCGTCGGCTGGGCGCGCTCGACATGGTCAGCCTGGTCTGGCCGAGTCTGTGCGTGGGCGCGGCGAGCCTGGCCTGTGGGTTGGTGGCCTTCGTCATTCGGGCCGCTATGACTGGGCAGGGCTTCGTGGCCCTGGCCTTGCGGCTCGGCCTGGGGGGAGGCGTGGGCATGCTGGTGTACCTCGCCTTGACCTGGCTGCTGCGGGTCGAAGAGGCGGCCAAGGTCAGTTTCCTGGTTCGCAGCACGCTCCAGGCCCGCTTAGGGCGCTGGCAGAAGCGGAGTGTTTAGACAGAATGAACAGAATGAATTGGAGCGTATTCACGCAAAATGTAAATTCTGCAAATTCTGTTAATTCTGTCTAAACTGTCCGGGGTTTGCTGAAAGGATTTCGCGTGTCCTTAGTCGAGCCAATCCATGCTACGCTACAGTCGCGGGCGCGCGTCGCCGTTGTCATCCCCTCCCTGGATGGGCAGGTGGACTCCTTGCGCGCGTCCATCGCCCGGCAGACCCTCCAGCCGGACGAGGTCGAAGTGGCCGTCAACATTCGGCCTAACGGCAAGGCGCGCAACGTCGGCGTGGCGCGCACGAGCGCCGAGGTCCTCGTCTTCGTGGACGACGACGCCGTGTTGGGCGGCGACGGGACGCTGGCTAACCTGGTGGGGCCGCTGCTGGCCGACCCGACCATTGGGGTGACTGGGGCGTCCAAGCTCATCCCACCCGACGCCGACTGGTTCCAACGCTGGACCGCGCGCGAGGTGCCGCGCATCGAGCATCCCGTCGTGGCGCAACCGCTCGAAACCAACCCGCCGTTGGACCGCCACGGCTACATCGAGATTACCACAACGTGCTGCGCCATGCGGCGGGCTGTCTTCGAGGAGGTCGGTGGCTTTAGCAACGACCTGATTCGCGGCGTGGACACCG